>JALQTQ010000066.1:0-11194 GCA_023263995.1 Akkermansiaceae bacterium
TCCACCATATGCTCAAGATTCCCGGCTCCGCCGCTTGCGATCACCGGGATCCCCACCGCCTCGCTCACCGTCCGGGTCAACTCGATATCATACCCGTCCTTGGTCCCATCGGCATCCATGCTGGTCAGCAAAATTTCGCCCGCCCCTCGGTTGTAAACTTCCCTGGCCCACTCGATGGCATCGAGTCCTTCCACTGGCTTTCGTCCCCCGTGGGTGTAGACGCCCCACTTTCCGGGACCCTGCCGTTTGGCATCGATCGCCACCACGATGCACTGGTTGCCAAAGGCCCGAGCCCCTTCATCCACCAAGTCCGGACGGAAAATCGCCGCAGTGTTCACCCCCACCTTGTCAGCCCCGGCCAACAACATCCGACTGATATCCGCCACTTCGCGGATCCCGCCTCCCACGGTGAGCGGAACAAAGCATTGGGCCGCAGTTTCCCGCACCACATCGACCATCGTTTCCCGCCCATCCGATGACGCCGTGATATCCAGGAAGACAATCTCGTCGGCCTGTTGTTCGTTGTAAGCCACCGCCGATTCCACCGGGTCCCCGGCATCGATGAGATCGACGAAATTCGTCCCCTTGACCACCCGGCCATTGGTCACGTCGAGACAGGGGATGATTCGCTTCGCAAGCATGGATACGATCTATCCTTCCCACCCGAAAAAGCAACCACCCGCAACCCCCAATTCTTCATCCCGACTCACCCGCTTGTCCCCCCCACCCTAATCAAGTCCGGGGCAGTTGCTCTTCGGGACATCGAAAAGCAATACCATCATTCGGTTTTCTCTCTCCTCTTACAACCCCTTGTGCCCGCGATATTCCCGATAAGTCCCGGTCGGCACCACCACCGGACGCCATTCCCTCTTCAATTGCCGGTGGGCCCGGATGAAACTCGACGGATCAGCCCAGTTCGCGGTCGATTTCTCCACGCTCTCCCGCCACATCCCGATCGAGAGATTATGCCGCATCTCAAAGTGCAGGTGCGCCGCATACATTCCGCGGTTGTTCCCCATCGTCCCGATCTTCTGGCCACGCTTCACGAAATCACCCGTCTTGACCAAGATCGAGCGCAGGTGGGCATACTGTGAATCGACATACCGGACCTGACCAGTCGCCGGATCGCGGTAAGCATGGCGGATCAGGATGACCCGCCCCCAGCCTGCCTTGAGGTCGGCCGCAAAGGTCACCACGCCATCAGCACAGGTGTAGATGGGATCATTCAAATCGGAATCCCCTCCGCCCACGCCATTCCAGTCTTCTCCAAAATGCACCGGAGGACGGAGACGCAACCCTCGGGCTTTGTAGTAACCTTGGCCGTCAGGCTTCCCCACCGGAAAATCAAAACCATCGGCCAACTTCATCCGCAAGACTTCGGCCGGCGAAATCCCAGCCAGCAGCCACACCACCCAAAAACATTTCCAAATCATCACCTCGAAGCCGCTGCCGCGCGACGCAAACGATCCATCATGGCCACCCCAATCCCAGTCTCGGCCACCGATTCGGCCACAATGAGATCCACCCCAGCAGCATCGAGCCGACGCAAACAATAAAACAACCTCACCGCCCCCTCGGCCAGTTTTCCCTTACCCGGACTCATCACTTCGAGGTGGGCCCAGTCCGTCGCTTCCACCAGCGAATGATTACCCTCGCCCCGATAGCTCAGCAGGCCATACTTCATCCCTTCCTCGGGCACAAAATCCTCGGGCCTTTCCACCAAGATCAAGGGAGTGGCCGGTGCGTAGTGACTTTCAACCTGCCCGGGGGCCTCGATGTGATCCTCCTTGGTTCGCTTCGGGCGCACCACCTTGGCGATCTTACGCAGGTCTTCGCGGGCCACCGGCCCCGGTCGCAGCAACCTCAGCACCGGACCTTTGTCAGTCATCTCGGGAGCCACGATGGTGCTTTCGATGCCGTCCCGGCACGCCCCACCATCGACCACCAGAGGAATCCTTCCCCCCAATTCCTCGATCACCGCATCGGCCGAGGTCGGGCTGATCCGACCAAAACGATTGGCACTCGGCGCGGCCACCGGCAGTTCCTTTGCCACCGCCCTCATCACCTCATGCGAACTCATCCGGACTGCCACGGTCTCCAAACCGCTGGTGACCAAGTCGGGCACATCAGCCTTCCGCGGCAGCACCATCGTCAGGGGCCCCGGCCAAAAAGCAGTCATCAATTCCTTGACCACCTCCGCCAATTCCTCCGGCACCTCCGCCACCAGATCCAAATCGCGCTTGTGACCGATGTGCACAATCAGCGGATCGAAGGAAGGCCGTTCCTTGACCTCAAAAACCTTTGCCACGGCCTCGGCGTCAAAGGCATCCGCCGCCAACCCGTAAACGGTCTCGGTGGGCAGGGCCACCAGCTGACCATCCTCCAAAAGAGCCACGGCTTTCGCCACGGCCTCGCGCCAATCTTCAAAGTCAGCTACCACTCGCTTCGTCTCCACGCGCGATCTTTAGCAGATACCGCTTCGTGAATCGAAGCCAGAAAGGTAGACTTTTTCCCAGAAAGATGCAGCGGAACATCATCCTCATCGGATTCATGGGAACCGGAAAGTCCACCATCGGGCGGAAACTTTCCCGGACCTTCGGCTATCCGCTCATCGACGCCGACCAAATGATCGTCGAGCAAGAGGGGTGCTCCATTCCCGAAATTTTCGCCGATCGAGGCGAAAAGGCCTTCCGCGACCTCGAAACCAGCGCCCTCCGCTCACTCTCCCGGCACTCCGGCCACATCATCGCCACCGGCGGAGGGATCATCGGACGCCCCGAAAATCGCAGGCTCCTCCGCCACCTCGGATACGTGGTCTGGCTCGTCGCCAGCCCCGCCGAGATCCTCGCCCGCACCGCCCGCAACACCAACCGCCCCCTCCTCAACAACGACCACCCCGAAGAAACCATCCGGAATCTCCTCGAAATCCGCACCCCGCTCTACCGCGCCACCGCCCACCTCGCCATCGAAACCGACCAACTCTCGTTCGATGAAGTCGCCACCGGCATCATCGAATCAGCCCAATACTACTTCAGCTCCCACGAATGACCCCCGGCATTGTCAAAGCCAACGTGAAGTTCGTGGCCCGACAACTCGGCTTCGACGACTGCCGCATCGCCGCCGCCACCCGCGCATCCCATGCCGACGACTTCCTCCGCTGGGTCGACGAAGGCCACGCCGGCGACATGACCTGGCTGGAACGCAACACCGAACGGCGCTGTGACCCGCGCGAGATCCTCCCCGGCTGCCGCTCGGTCGTCTCTCTGGCCCTCAACTATTTCCCGGGCAATGAACAACCCCGTTCCGATTACCGCGTCGCCCGCTATTCCTGGAACGACGACTACCACGACCTCATCGGGGACAAGCTCAAGGACCTCGACCTCGCCCTCCAGGACATGGGCGGCACCCAACGTTACTACGTCGACACCGGCCCGGTTCTGGAACGCGACTTCGCCTCGGCCGCCGGCCTCGGGTGGAATGGCAAGTCCACCGTCCAGATCCACCGCCAACTCGGCACCTGGTTCTTCCTCGCCGAGCTTCTCACCACCCTGGAGATGGAGCCCGACCCGCCATCGCCCGATCACTGCGGCAAATGCACCGCCTGTCTCACGGCCTGCCCGACCAAGGCCATCACCGCTCCCCGCAAACTCGCCGCCACCCGCTGCATCTCCTACCTCACCATCGAGCACAAAGGGACCATCCCGATGGAATTCCGTCGCGCCATCGGCGACCGCATCTATGGATGCGATGACTGCCTCGACGCCTGCCCGTGGAACCGCTTCGCCCGCACCTCGCGCGAGGCATCCTTCCATGCCCGCGAGGCCATCTTCTCGCATTCCCTGCGCGACTTCCTCGACCTGACCGTCGAAGACTTCCGCCGCGTCTTTGCCAAGTCCCCGATCAAGCGCATCAAACTGGAACGCTTCCTCCGCAACGTCTGCATTGCCCTCGGCAACACCGGCACCCTCGACGACCTCCCGAGGCTCCGCGAACTCACCACCCACGAATCCCCTCTCATCGCCGAACATGCCCAATGGGCTGTCGACGAAATCACCGCCCGACAATCACCATGACATTCCACCTCACCCTTTTCTTCCTGATCCTCGTTCAAAGTTCGTGCTCACTGTTCGGAGTTCAAAATCCCCCCAACATCCTCCTCATCCTCGCCGATGACCTCGGCTACTCCGACCTCGGCTGTTACGGGTCGGAAATCGAAACCCCGAACCTCGACACCCTCGCGGCCGACGGCCTCCGCTTCACCAATTTCTACAACACCGCCCGCTGCTGGCCCACCCGCGCCGCCCTCCTCACCGGATACTACCCCCAGCAAGTCCGTCGTGATGTTGTCAAAGGCCGCGAGAGGGGGAAAGCCCGAGGAGGCGCCCGGGGTAACCGACCGGCCTGGGCTCCGCTCGCTCCGGCCCTCCTCAAACCGGCCGGCTACCGCTCCTACCACATCGGCAAGTGGCACCTCGACAGCATGCCCGTGGCCACCGGCTTCGACCGCTCGTATCTCCTCAAGGACCAAGGCCGATTCTTCAATCCCCAGACGCACTACCTCGATGACCAGAAGCTTCCCGCCGTCAAGAAGGACACCGGCTTTTACGCCACCACCGAACTGGCGGACCGCACCCTCGCCTTTCTCACCGAGCACGAAAGGAAGCACCCCGACTCCCCCTTCTTCACTTACCTTGCCTTCGCGGCACCCCACTTCCCCCTGCACGCCCTGCCCGAGGACATCGCGAAGTACGAAGAAACCTATCTTTCAGGCTGGGACAACATTCGCAAATCCCGTCATGAACGAATGACCCGACTCGGCTTGCCCAAGGTCGAGATCTCCCCGTTCCTGGAAAACCTCGGCCCTCCCTACCACTTCCCGGACCACCTCAGAAAATTGGGACCGGGCGAAGTGAACCGCCCCGTCCGGTGGCCTTCCCTCACCCCGGTCCAGCAGGAATTCCAGGCCCGCAAGATGGCCATCCACGCCGCCATGATCCATCGCATGGATCTCGAGATCGGACGCATCCTCGCCCACCTCCGAGAGTCCGGCCGTTTCGAGAACACCCTCGTCCTCTTTCTTTCCGACAACGGGGCTAGCGCCGAGATCATGGTCCGGGACGACGGGCACGACCGCTCGGCCCCCATGGGCTCGGCCGCGACCTACCTCTGCCTCGGTCCCGGCTGGTCCACCACCGCCAATACCCCTTTCAAGAAACACAAGACCTGGACCCACGAAGGCGGCATTTCCACTCCACTCATCGCCCACTGGCCAAAAGGACTGCCCGGAAAAGGTTTCCGCCACACCCCGGCTCACGTCATCGATCTCCTCCCCACCTTCCTCGAACTCGCCAAGACCAAGGCAGACCAGCCCCCGGTTCCCCGCCCCGGCAGAAGCCTCCTTCCCGTCTTCCAGCAGGACCAGGCGGGCTTTCACGACTTCCTCTGGTGGTCTCACGATGGCCACCACGCCATCCAGCAGGACGGCTGGAAGGCCGTGGCCACCTTCGGCCAACCGTGGGAACTCTACCACCTCGCCAAGGACCGCAGCGAGACAAAGAACCTGGCCAACACCCGACCCGAAAAGGTCAAGGAACTGACCGACTTGTGGGAAAGGAAAACGACCTGCTTCCTCGAAGACGCCTCGCGCAAATAAGCGGAAGCTCTCACTTTCCGCCCCTCGGAAAATCAGGCAGACTGGGCGGACCATGATCAGAAACATAGCGCTCCTCTTCGTCGTTCTCGCCTCCACCGCCACCTCCCGCGCCGATGACCCCGCCCCGCCCAGCCTCGGCTTCACCAGCCTCTTCAACGGCAAGGACCTCAGCCACTGGACCGACGTCAACACTTCGCCCGACACCTGGTCGGTGAAGGACGGCCTCCTCGTCTGCTCCGGCCACCCCATCGGGGTGATGCGATCCAAAAAGCAATACGAGAACTTCATCCTCGTCATCGAATGGCGACACATGGAGGCAGGTGGCAACTCCGGTGTCTTCCTCTGGAGCGATGCCAAACCCGGAGGCAATCGCCTCCCCTTGGGCATGGAAGTCCAGATGCTCGAACTCGAATGGCCCAACATCCATCGCCGACGTGACGGCACCCCCAACCACCCCGGATACGTCAGCGGCGAGCTCTTCGGGGCCGGCGGCATGACCGCCACCCCGGAAAACCCCCGCGGGTCGCGATCAATGTCCTACGAGATGCGCTGCAAAGGCAAGGGCGAGTGGAATCGATACGTCATCGTGGCCGTCGACGGCACGGTGAAACTCTCGATCAACGGAAAGTTCGTCAATGGCATCCGTGAGGCCAGCGTCCGCAAGGGCTACCTTTGCCTCGAATCCGAAGGTGCCGAAATCCACTTCCGCAAAATCGAGATCATGGAGCTCCCTTCCGGCCGCGCCGCCGATCTTGGCATGACCATCGAATCCAAGAAATCACAGGCCACAAATCCGGAGCGCTGAAAGTCAACTTCTCCCAAACGAGATCGGCAAAGCGAAAACCGACCGGCTCGAAATGACTCATCGCACTCCACCTTTCTTCCCTCGCGTGGCCGAGACAATTCCTCGATGAACTGAACGAGGTCAAGATTTCCCGCAGAAAAACAAAATTCCACGTCCCTTCAATCAGGGGAACTCATGATGGGGCCCGCACCCCCATCTCACATCTCGACCACCCGGTCGGCAATCGCTTCCGCTTCAGCCCGAGAGTGAGTCACATGCAGGGCTGCCACTCCCTCCTTGCGGACCATCGTGCGCACGACTTCAAGAACCTGCCCGTGCGTTTTCTCATCGAGACCCGTGAGCGCTTCATCAAGGCAAAGGAGGCCCGGTCGTACGGCCAAAGCCCGACCCAAGGCAACGCGACGAGCCTCACCACCCGACAATCCGAGCGGACGACGGTCAAGCAATCCTTGCAACCCGAGACCTTCCGCCAGTTCATTCACCCGATGAGCGATTCTTCCCCGCTCCCACCCTCTCACCCGGGGACCGAATTCCAGGTGCCCCCGCGCCGTCATGCCCGGAAAAAGCAACACGTCCTGAGGCACCCAGCCGATTCCACGTTCACCCGGGGGCAATCGGCCGACGTCGCGACCGTCCAGACGGATGATCCCGGACACCTCCCCTTCTCCCACCCCGCACACCGCCTCCACCAAAGTGGTCTTACCACAGCCACTCGGCCCCATGAGAGCCACGCATTCACCCGGAGCGATCTCAAGTGAAACATCACGGACCTCGAAAGAGCCGACCCGCACTGTCAAATGACGCACCTCCAGCATCATCCACGCCCTCCTTTCCCCATCAAAAGGCGCACGCCAAAGATGGTGGTCACGGCCAAAAGAATCATCGCCAGAGACAAAACTGCCGCGCCCGAGACATTGCCAATCGTCATCTCGAGATAGACCGAGGTCGAAAGAACCTCGGTTCGCCCGCGCGTCGCTCCGGCAAAGACGAGAATGGGACCAAATTCCCCCATCGCCCGCGCCCAAGCCATTGTTCCCGTCGCCAGAACGGCCCGCCCCGACATCGGAAGAATCACCTCCCGGAAAGCCAGGCCGCGATGACACCCCAGGCTCATCGCGACCGCTTCAAGGCGCGGGGTGATCTCATCGAAGTGCGTGCGCATCATGCGAATGGCAAAGGCCGCCGCCACCGGGAACTGCGCCAAAACGACCGCGATCGGCCGAAAGGTCACCGGCATCCCAGCAGCTCCCAACACCCGCTCCGGTGTCCTTTCATCTCCCGACCAAAAGAAGGCCCCAGCAGTCAACCCAATGGTGATGAGGCCAAGAGAAATCACCACTGCCCGGGGTGCCCGCCCGATGAAGCCCCCCACCAAAGACACGCCGAAAGCAATCGCGAGCCCGCTAAGTGAGGTTGCCAGCGAGACTTGATTAAAGACGAGTAAGAGGCTCAGCCCCACCGTCAGTGGGGGCAGCAAGACGGGTATGTCGAGCAGGGAATCGAGCAGAGCCTTGCCCCGGAAGCGGAAACGCGACATGAAATAGCCGATCGGCACCGCCACCAGAATCGAGAGCAAAGACGTCGCGGTGCTTGTCGCGAAGGACAAGCCCACGGCCTTCCGAATATCGGGATTGGCCATCGTTTCCTGCAGCGCCTCCCACGAGGCGGTGAGCACATTGGCCCCCACCATCAAGAACACCAACCCGAGATAGGCCGCCACCAAAGACAACAGAAACAGGAGAAACGGCCACTCAGGCCGCACTCGCCAGATTTTTTCCTTTTCCGCTGGAGACATAAGGTTCAACCCGGATAAGCCTCGCAGGCCACCGCAACGATCCAATCTCGGTCCCGGAACAGACACATCCCCAGAACCACGGTCGTCAGGACCGGGAGGAATCCACAAACTTGAGATCGGTATTGCACACCCATTTTGCCTCTACGATTGGGATCGAGGTCGTTGCTGACCTGCTGGAGCTGGCTTCCCTCCATCGGGCTCAACTCATTCCGTCTTCACCGGGTCAGCCGGACGCTCGGGCAGCTTCATCGGGTTCTTTTTCATCATCTTGAGAACCTCCTTGAGGCCCCGCTCCAACTGCGGGTCACGCCCCTCGATCACGGCCTGGGGATTGTTTTCCACCACGATGTCCGGAACGACTCCCGTTCCCTCGATGATGTAACTGCCATCGGTGTCGTTGGTGGCTTGGAGGGGCACCATCACCCTACCACCATCTAGGAGGGGTCCGCGACTGGAGATCCCGACCACGCCGCCCCAGGAACGCTTCCCGATCAGCGGCCCCAGTCCGGCCTTGCGAAAGCGATGAGGAAAGATGTCGCCGTCGGACGCCGAGGTCTCGTTCATGAGGCAAACCTTGTGGCCATGAAAGACGGTGTAGGGATAAGTCCGCGGTTCGTCATCGGCATATCCGAAGCGCGTTCCGAGGAGCTTCGTGTCGAGGCGTTCAATGATCCACTGCGAGACGTTGCCCCCACCGTTGCTGCGCACATCGACAATCAGGCCTTCCTTCCGCACCTGCGGGTAAAACCACTTGATGAACTCGTAGATCCCCGGCGCTCCCATGTCGGGGATGTGGAGATACCCCACGCGGCCCTCACTCATCTCATCGACCTTGTCCATGTTGCCCAACACCCAATTGAGGTAGAGCAGATGCTCTTCTGTGTGAATGGGGCGGTAGGTGACCTCCCGGGCTCCGTCTTCCACCGGCTTGTCGTTGACCAGGAGAACCACCGCCCCGGTCTTGTGCTGCAGGAGGTGATAGGGATTGTCCTCTCCCTTGAGCGGCTCCCCGTCGATGGCCAGCACGTAATCGCCCTCCTTCACCGCAACCCCCACTTCGGTGAGCGGTGACCGGTATTGCTCCTCTTCATTATGACCGCGCAGGATCTTGGCGAGACGATACTTGCCGGCCTCGGGATCGAGCGCGAAGCGCGCTCCCGGCAAGGCCACCTTGGGGCGTTCGGGAATCTCAAAATCGCCTCCCTCGATGTAGGCATGCCCCACATTCAACTCCGAAATCATTTCACCAATCACGTAATTGAGATCGGAACGGTGGGCGACGTGTTTCACCAAGGGACGGTATTGGTCGCCTATCGCCTTCCAATCGAAACCGTGCATGTTCTTCACATAAAAGAAGTCACGGTAACGCCGCCAGACCTCGTTGAAGATGGTCAGCCATTCCTCTCTCGGATTGCGATCGACCATCATTCCCGAGGTCGAAACCACCTCTTTTCCCGGAGCCTCCGGTTTGGCATCGTATCGGGCGAATTCCCCGTCGCCCCGCACGAGAATCTTTTTGCCATCCGCCGAGAGCACCCATCCCCCGAATCCTTCGAGGAAGAGTTCCGATTTGCGCTTTTCGAGATCAAAAAGATGCAGGGCCGGTTTCTCATTGCTCTTGCGCCCGTAGAACCCTGGACCGGAAGTGGCGTAGAAAAGATAACCCTTGGTGGCGCCCAGGCTCCGGATGTTCGCAGTCTTTACCGGGACCCGGATGCTCCGTTGCGCGAGTCCCTCGAAGTCGATGACCACCGGGGCCTTTTCTGCAATCTCTTCCTTGTCGTCCTCGGCTTCCTTTCCCTCCTGGTCCCCCGTCAGAACCACCTCATCCGATTCCGGGGCAAACGGGTTCGCAACCTCCTTGCGCAAGGCCAGGGCGTAAATCTGTTCGTCGTGGTTCCCGGCGTAGTTCCATTCGATCGATGACATCTGCGGCGCAAACTCACGACGGGAGACGTAGTAGAGATAGTTCCCTTCGGGATCCCAGGCGGGTGAAGCGACCTCGAAACGAGGATCGGTCACCGGCCGCACTTGTTGGTCCGCTACCGACCAGAGGAAAAGGCGGCCGAAGCCGTTCGCCTCGTCCATGGTGAACGCGAGGTGTCCGCCGCAGGGTGACCAGGTGTGGTCGTTGATGCCACCACGCGGGGCTTCCACAACCTCAATCACCGCCTTGGTTTCGACATTGAGCACAAACAGCTTCCCGTCCTTGTCGGAGTAAGCCAGCCGCGCGCCATCGGGCGACCATTCCGGGGCTCCCAACATCACCTTGTGACCGGTCGTGAGGGCCTCGGGCTCTCCGCGCCCGGCCTGGTCGATGAGATACACCTGCTCCTCGCCCGAGAGATCGGAAATGAAGGCAATCTTTGCTCCATCGGGAGACCAGCGGGCATGCTTGTCATGGGCGTTCGATGAGTTGGTGAGATTCCGGGTCACGCCTTTTTCGACCGGCACCGTGAAGACATCACCTCGCGCCACAATGAGGGCACGATTTCCTCTGGGCGAAAGGCCGTAGCTTTCGATGTTTTTCTCGGCCGGGTGACGCGAAGGCCGCATCGCCAAGCCGTCGTCGGGAACGATGATGGAGAGCCGCTTTTCCTTGCCGCTCTTGATGTCGTAAATCGCCAGCACGCCATCGATTTCAAAGACGATACGCGATTGGCCATCCGACGAAGGCCAGCGCACGTCCCACTCCTGGTGTTGGGTGAGGGCTTCGGATTTTTTACTCCCGCGATCATACCGATAGAGATTGAGGCGTCCACCGCGGTCGGAGGCGAAGTAAAGATGTTCGCCAATCCACATCGGGTCCCGCTCGGTGCGCACGCTGTTGTCGATGGCAGTGGCGGTCTTGCTTTCGAGGTCAAAAACGTAGAGGTCCTGAGCCCAGCCACCTTGGTAACGTTTCCAGGTCCGGAAATCGCGGAAGAGGGGCGCGTCAAGA
>JALQTQ010000066.1:11204-14054 GCA_023263995.1 Akkermansiaceae bacterium
CGTCCGGGGAAAAATCGCCCGCCCCGGAGGTCGGCATGGGGAGCATTTCCGGCAACCCGCCCTCAACACTTACGGTGTAGAGTCCAGTGAGCGTCTTGCCGCCGTCGGCATCACGTAACGAGCGAAAAAGGACCCGCTTGCCATCGGGCGACCAGCCATAGACCTGATGGTCGTATCCCCACCGCGGAGGCAGGGGCCCGGCGGCCGGGTAATAAGTCAGTTGCTTCGGCACCCCTCCCTTGGCCGGCATGACGTAAACCTGTTCGTCGCCGTCATACTGTCCGGTGAAGGCGATCCACTTGCCATCGGGGGAAAACTTGGGAAAGAGTTCCTGACCGGGATGGGCTGTCAGACGCACCGCAAGCCCGCCATCGGTCTTCGCCTTCCAAAGGTCGCCGCCGTAACAGAAAACCACCTCATTTCCGGAAATGTCAGGATAGCGCAAGAGCTTGGTCTCAGCGTGGGCTCCGAAAGTGCCCACCAGCACGGCGGCCCAACTTGCTAAACGGATTTTCAAGGTCATCGCGGATGATGGTGGCAAGCCCGGCCTCACTTGGCAAACCACCAGTCCCGGTGGATTGAACCACACCCAATCAATGGGGCTCATGAAAGACTGAACCAAAATAGCCGCCCCGTCTCTGCGCGCTTTCAATTTCGATTGAATCAAGAGCCATTCTGGATTGGTTTATCGTCCATGGATGACAACGAGACACCGTCAAAGCAGACCGGCTTCCTCGGCTATGTCGAGCGCGTGGGAAATCGGCTTCCTGATCCGGTGTTTATCTTTGTCTACTTAATTGGGATTCTCATTTTGATCTCGCTCATCTGTTCGTTGGCCGGGGTATCCGCCGAGCACCCCACCAAGATGGCGGAGGATGGATCCGGCCCCCTCATCCTGAATGCCGAGAGCCTCCTTTCTCCCGAGAACATCCAAAAAGTCTGGGTGAAGATGCCGGAAACCTTCACCCACTTTCACCCGCTCGGATATGTTTTGGTGGTGATGCTGGGTGCCGGGGTCGCCGAGCGCTCGGGGCTGTTTGCGAGCGGGATCAAGTCAGCCATGCGCTACGCGCCCAAAAACCTCCTGACGCCGGTGGTGGCCTTGATCGCGATGGTGTCGAACCACGCCGCCGACGCGGGATACGTCGTCGTGATTCCCCTGGCCGCGATCATTTTCGCCGCAGCCGGTCGACATCCGTTGGCCGGCATCGCAGCCGGCTTTGCTGGAGTTTCCGGGGGATTCTCGGCCAACTTTTCGCCAGGGCAGCTCGACGCCCTCTTGTTCGGGGTCACGGAAGCCGCCGTCGAATCCGCGCAGCTCGAGGCCGGCTGGACGATGAACATCGCCGGTAATTGGTTTTTCATCGCCGCCCTTCTTGTGATCTACCTCCCGGTCATTTGGTACGTCACCGATAAGATCATCGAACCAAAGCTTGGCACGTGGATTCCAAACGAAGGACACCAGGATTCCTTCGGCGACACGGAGCAGCCTCTCAGCGACGGGCAAAGGAAAGGCCTGCGCCACGCCGGCTTCGCCATCCTCGGCGTCTGCCTGTTGTGGCTGTGGATGACCTTCGGTCCGGACACCCCCCTTCTGGACGACGGCCCGGGCACGGAAGGACAGGATTGGTATGTCACCGCAACGCCCTTCTTCAAATCCCTCGTGGGTGCATTCATGATTGTCTTTCTCGCAGCCGGGTGGGCATACGGCAAGGCCGCTGGCACCATCAAAACGAGCCAGGATCTCGTCACCATGATGACGGACTCGATGAAGGACATGGGGTACTATCTCGTGCTCTCCTTCACCGCCGCCCATTTCGTGGCGATGTTCAGTTGGTCAAACCTCGGGCTCATTTCCGCCGTTCACGGGGCCGGCGCGATTGAATCAAGCGGCCTGCCCCTCCCTCTCGTCATTGGCCTGATGGTGGCCTTCGCCGCCATCCTCAACTTGTTCATCGGTTCGGCCAGTGCGAAGTGGGCCTTGCTCGCTCCCGTTCTCGTTCCCATGTTGATGCTGCTGGGCGTGAGTCCGGAGGGAGCCACCGCAGCCTACCGGGTGGGTGATGGCGCCACCAACATCATCTCACCCCTCATGGTTTATTTCCCGTTGATCCTCATCTTTGCCAACCGTTGGCAGAAGGACTTCGGTATCGGCTCCCTGACCGCCATGATGATTCCCTACTCTATCTGGATGTTGATCACCGGAGCCATCTTGATGATTCTCTGGATGGTTTTGGGCATCCCGCTCGGCCCCGGCGCTCCGATGGGGATCGAGTTGCCAGGTGGCCAACCGTAGGGTTGGCTCCATTGCTCAATCTTCCCCCGCCAAGTGAAAGCCCATTTGCCGGAAAACGGCGCCGCCTCTGGCCGGATCAGCGCAGTATTCCGCGAAGTCCCTCGCTTGCTGACCGGAGTAGGAAGACCCCAAGACCGCTATGGAGGCAAAAGAATCATCCCCGGCCAATTCATCGATCGCGATCCACTCAACCCGCGTGTCCCCTATCACCACCGCGTCCCAAGCGAGGGTGACATCAGCAGCCCCAAGCGCCACATCTTCGACCACCCCGGTCACCGTTGGCTTGGTCACGACGAGATTTCCCTCGATCATTTCGCGCAACCCTTCTTTCTCGAGCAAGGCCCAAGACACTTTTCCGATGGCGGCCGAACGATTGGCCAAGGACACCCGCACCCCCTCATCAAGAAGTTGCCGGAGCTCAAGAATCCCCTTGGGGTTTCCTGAAGCCACTACCAGCCCGGCCCGCAACCGGGCCATCCTCCGGGACTTCAAAACAATTCCCTGTTGCTCAAGTGGCTCAAGATACCCTTCGTTGGCCGGAAAAAACAAATCCC
>JALQTQ010000067.1 GCA_023263995.1 Akkermansiaceae bacterium
TGGGGCTTCCCGGAGCTCTCCCGGTGCTGAACGAGTTCGCTATCGAACGCACCATTCTCGCCGGCCTTCTGCTCGGGTGCTCGACCCCGCCTACCGTGGTCTGGGATCGCAAGAACTACTTCTACCCCGACATGCCCAAGGATTACCAGATCACCCAGATGGATCTGCCCTTGTGTCTCGGCGGCGGAGTCCCGCTCTACGACCACAACTACCCAAAGGACGCCCAGAAGAACATCAAGAACCCCGGCAAGGTGGTGCAGCTCAACCGCATCCACCTCGAGGAGGATGTCGCCAAATCCACCCATCTTGCCAACTCCACCCTCATCGATTTCAACCGAGCGGGCACGCCCCTCATGGAGATCGTCAGCGAACCCGACCTCGAGTCAGCTGAGGAAACCTTCGCGTATCTCAAATCGCTCCAGCAGATCCTTATCGCCGGGGACATTTCCGATGCCGACATGGAAAAGGGCCAGATGCGTTGCGACGTGAACATTTCCGTCCGCCGGAACGAATCCGACCCGCTGGGCACCAAGATCGAACTCAAGAACATGAACTCGACCTCGGCGGTGCGGCGCGCCATCCACTACGAAGTAGCCCGCCAGATCGAGGCCCTCGAAAGCGGTGAGCTACTGGTGCAATCGACTCGCCGCTGGGACGACGACCTCGGCGAAACGCAGGAGATGCGGACCAAGGAGGACGCCCATGATTACCGCTACTTTCCCGATCCCGACCTCCTTCCGGTGCAGACGGTGGCCTACCTTGAGAAGGTCCGCCCGCTCGTCCCGGAGCTCCCGCACGAGAAGTCGGCCCGCTTCCAGGAGGAGCTCGGCCTCACCGCCTACGACGCCTCGGTCATCACCTCCGATGTCGATCTTGTTTCGTATTTCGAGGCTGCGGTGGCTTTCGCCAAGGCCCCCGGAAAGAAGGTCGCCAACTGGATCATCAATAACCTGCTCGGCCTCCTGAACGAGAAGTCGGTCGCCATTTCCGAGTCGCCGGTCACCCCGGCCAAGCTCGCCGGGGTTCTCAATCTCATCGAAGCCGGTGCTGTTTCCAACAGCCAGGCCCGGGATCTTTTCGCCGCCCTCTGGGACAGCCCCGATGAGGACCCCGCGGCCCTCGCCAAGAAGATGGGTTTCGAACCGGCCGACACCGGAGCGATCGAGGCCCTCATCGACGAGGTCATCGCGGCTAACCCGGACAAGGTCGCCGAGATCCGGGGCGGCAACGAGAAGCTCCTCAATTTCCTCACCGGTCAGGTCATGAAGGCCTCGAAAGGCAAGGCCAACCCGAAGATGGTGACGGAGGGCTTACGGGGGAAATTGCTCTGAAACAATGGTTCCCGAGAGCATCCAAAGCTTGATTCTCAGCCTCAACCGACAAGGGATTGAAGCGATCATCGGTGGGGGGCTCGCGGTCAATGCCCACGGGTTCGCAAGGCTGACCCTGGATGCCGACCTGCTTGTCAGGCGCACAGATCAGGAAGAGGCATGCAGGAGCCTGGAAGAGCTGGGATTCTCAGCCGAAGGAACCACCAGGGTGGCCACCCGATTCCGTCACAAGAATTATGTCGTCCCGTTCGTGGATCTGCTTTGGACCGAGGACGAGACTTTCAAGGTGTTCTTGGAAGCTGCCGCCCCCGGCCCAAACGGGTTGAGAATCCTGTCGTTGCCTCACCTCATCGCGATGAAGATTCACGCCGCTACCCAAGACCAGGGTCGTGGATCGAAGGACCGGGACGATTTGAAATATCTCCTCCAGCAGAACGCCGGAAAGGTTGCTCGCGAGGACTACCAAAAGTTGGTGGAGCGATTTGCCCGGCCCTCACGGAAAGAAGAACTTCTCGCATTGTATCCCGTCGATTAAGATCCAGCTGTGAAAATCCTCGATCTCGATCCTTCAACTTTCCCTCGCGACTCTTTTGGGCCGCCCCTCGGAGGCGTGCCTTTCGAGGACTACGAAGGTTGGCTCGCTGAGATGACCCGCGCCCTGGCGGCCCAGATCGAGAAAAACCCCCCGCCCCTCCACGACGGCAAGCCTTTTGTCTGGATTGAGAGTTCGCGGTGATGTCGATTCGCCCGAAAAAGTTCTTTCAGCGTGTGGAAAGAGAACCGGCGAAGGGGAGGTAGGCCTTTCCATGAAATCATCGTGTTTTTGGCTGGCCTTGGCATTTCCCGTCACGGCGGCGGTTATTAATGTAAACCCCGAGGATGATCCCGCTGCTGCCTTGCGGGCCGCGCAGGACCTTCGAAAGGCCCAGCCGGGGGTGCCGATTGAGATCGTCTTTGCTGACGGGAGGCACTCCGTCACGCGACCTCTGGTGTTGACGCCTGAGGATTCGGGAACAAAGGCATCGCCCCTACGATTGCGTGCCGCACCCGGGGCCGCGCCGGTCATTTCCGGCGGCCGGATCATCGATGGCTGGAAGGTCGGCGATGACGGGCGTTGGCGAACCAAGGTCGCGGGCCCCGCTTTCGAGCAGTTGTGGGTGGGTGACCGGCGGGCCGTGCGGGCCCGCGAGCCGGACACCGGATTTTTCCGCCTGACATCGGTCACCGAAGAAAAGCAGGGCGAGCGGGAGGCCACGCAGACGCTCACCCTGGCCGATGCCGAGATTGCTCCCTTGCGGGCGCTGGCTCCGGATGACTTCGCCCGGGTGCAGATGCTGGCCTACCACAAGTGGGATAACACCCGGCGCTTCTTGGAATCGATCGAAGGCAACCGGATCGTCACCCGCGGCGAGGCGATGAAACCATGGAATCGTTGGGATGGCAAAACCGGTCTTGTTTTCGAAAACTACGCCGCTGCCCTCGACGAACCCGGCGAGTGGTTCCTCGCGGCGGACGGCACCCTGACCTACCTTCCACGGCCGGGCGAGTCGCCTGAAACCACCGAGGTGGTGGCACCCGTCTGCGAATCCCTGCTCCACTTCTCCGGCCGACCGGGAGCACCGGTGAGGCATGTCGAGCTTGAGGGCCTGTCCTTTCAACACACCGGCTGGATTTGTCCTCCCGAAGGATTCGAGCCCGCGCAGGCCGCCGCTCCCATCACCGCCGTCGTGCAGGCGGACCACGCCGAGGAGATCCTCCTGACCAATTGCGAAATCTCCCGTACGGGAATTTACGGAGTTTGGTTTCGGGACGGCTGTCGGGGGTGCGCTTTGAGATCGACCTACCTGCATGACCTCGGCGCCGGCGGGGTGCGACTTGGCTCGGTGCAGATGGGCCGGAAGAGTGGTGGCAATGCCATCACCGATTGCATCATTCGCGATGGAGGCAAGGTGTTCCCCTGTGCCGTCGGGGTGTGGATCGGCCACAGTCCGGACAACCGTGTGGTTCACAATGAGATCAGCCACTTTGCCTACACCGGAGTGTCGGTGGGATGGCGCTGGGGCTACGGGGAAAGCGAGGCCAAACGCAACCGCATCGACTTCAACCATATCCATCACATTGGCGACGGACTTCTCAGTGACATGGGCGGCATTTACACTCTCGGGCCCTCCCAAGGCACCACCCTGCGCCACAACCGCATCCACGACATCCATTCCTACGCCTACGGTGGTTGGGGACTTTACAACGACGAAGGCAGCACTGGCATTCTCCTTGAAAACAACCTGGTCTACCGCACCACCACTGGAGGTTACCACCAGCATTACGGTCGCGATAATCTCATTCGGAACAACATCTTCGCCTTTGCTCGTGACCAACAACTTCAGTTCACGCGGGCGGAGGATCACCTCTCGTTCCGCTTTACGGGAAACATCGTTCTCTGGGACGAGGGCCCCCTCTGGGGCGGCGGGGGGAAGAAAGGCACCTTCGCTTGCGACCGCAATTTACTCTGGAAGAAGGATGGCGGCCCCGTCAGTTGCTTCGGGATGACTTTTGCGCAGTGGCAGGCGAGCGGAAAGGATGTCGCTTCCTTGGTGGGCGACCCCGGCTTTGTCGACTCAGCGGCAGGTGATTTTCGTTTCCGAGACCCCGAAGGAGCGGCTCGCCTTGGCTTCAAACCATTCGATACGACGCTTGCGGGGGTCCGGGGAGAGGACTCTTGGAAACGTCTCGCGGCCGGTCAAGAGAAGCCGGAGTGATGCCCCCGACATGGTCCTTCGTTGGGCCTGACCTGAGGGAAACCGCTTGGCCCTCTGGCGATACGGTCATGTCTCGTCGCCCGTGAATGGAGATTGAGGGCCGCAAGGTGAGGCGATAGGGTCCCCTCATGTTTCGTCTTTTGCTGCTTGGTTTCGTGATGATTTTTCCCGTGCTTGGGAAGCCTCCAAACATCGTCCTGATCATTGCTGATGACATGGCGTGGGACGATTCAGGAGTGTATGGAAATCCCAATCTTGCAACGCCTCACATCGACCGGTTGGCCAAGGAAGGGCTGCTTTTTCACAACGCGTATCTGACCGCTTCCTCGTGTTCGCCGTCGCGATGTTCCATCATCACCGGGCGTTATCCGCACAATACCGATGCCGAGGAGCTGCACTGGCCCCTTCCGAAGGAGCAGGTGACCTTTGTCGAGAAACTGCGGGAGGCGGGATACTGGACGGCTGCGGCTGGCAAGTGGCATCTCGGGGATGCGGCGAGGGATCGTTTTGATGTCATTCGCGAGACCGACACCTCGGGCTTTCAACTGCCGGCCGGCGAGGAGGGACAGAAGGGAAAGTTCGTTGAAACGATGGAGGGACAGGCCCAGTCGGGATGTACGGAATGGGTTCCCCTGATGCGGGATCGGCCGAAGGAAAAACCCTTCTTCCTGTGGTTGGCGGCGCTGGATCCCCATCGCCCGTATCACGAAAACATCGTCGCCAATCCCACCCCACCGTCAAAGGTGCGAATTGCTCCCTACCATCTCGATACTCCGGAAGTGCGACGGGATTACGCCCTCTACTACGACGAGATCAGGCGCCTGGACAAGTATGTCGGTTTGGTGATGGCGGAGTTGGAAAGACAGCAGATCGCGGAGGACACCATGGTGGTCTTCCTGTCCGACAATGGCCGCCCCTTTCCACGGGACAAGACCACCATCTATGACTCGGGAATCCGCACCCCCTTCATTGTGCGCTGGCCGCCCAAGGTGATGGCCGGTGGCGTGACCAAGAGCTTGGTCAGCGCGGTCGACCTTGCTCCGACCTTCCTGAAGGTGGCGGGAATCAAGCCCGGCCCAACCTTTCAGGGGAAAAGTTTCCTCCCGATCCTGGAGGATCCGGCGCGTAAGGTTCGCCGGGTCGTCTTTGCCGAACAGAATTGGCACGATTACGAGGCGCACTCGCGGGCGGCAAGAAACGAGGAGTTCAAATACATCCGAAACGGCTATCCCGACCTGCCGCTGACCCCTTCGGCCGATGGCGTCCGTTCGCCGACCTTTCAGGCCATGATCAAGATGCACGAACGAGGAGAGCTTTCCGAGGCCCAGTCGGTTTACTTTGTGAAACCAAGGTCAAGGGAGGAGCTTTACCACAGTGCCAGAGACCCCCATGAGACGAAGAACCTCATCGATGACGCGGCTTATCAGGATGTCTTGAAGGAGCTGCGAGGTGCCCTGGACCAATGGGTCCAAGAGACAGGTGACCGCGTGCCCGAATTGAGAACGGCCGATGAGTTTGATCGCACCACCGGACTTCCCACGGCAGCGAGGGTGAGGCCGAGATTATCCAAGAAGGAGATGGTCGAGAAGGGCCTGACCGCACCTTGAGTCGGGTTTGGTAGAATTTGTCCGGAAAATCATCAAATCAACCCCGAAAGGAGTCACCATCCATGTTCTACCATCCACGTCGCGAGGTTCAAAAACACGGCGTTCAACTCCCCCACTGGCAACAACGCCACTCCTGGATTTTTATCACTTGGAGACTTTTCGATTCCGTCCCGCAAGAACTCTTGATCGGCTTCAAACGCTGCCGCCCTCGTTGGCGAAACGCTCCTTCATGATCACGGGAAGCTCTATGACCTCGATCACTTTGTCGTGATGCCCAATCACGTTCATCTCTTGCTTCGTCTTGGAGACACCCCAATCGAAAGACTCATGCAGACTTTCAAAAGTGTCAGCTCACACCGCCTCAACCAGAATCTTGGTCGAACCGGGAAAGTTTGGCAGAAGAACTATTGGGACCGCTTGCTTCGCAGCGAAGCCCACCTCCGAAAGACGCGGGACGATATCGTCAAGAACCCGGTGAAAGCGAAATTGCGAAGCAACGAATTTTTGCTTTGGTCTCGCCCGACCGACGCACACGGCGAGGCGCCGTGACTCCTTTCCCACCACAACTCCGAAAGGAGTCACCGCGCCCCCGCGGTGCCCGGAGCCCAAGCCCGCCAACCAAGCAAAAGACTCACTCTGATCCACCTTCCGAGCGATGGCCCGTCATCTTCCACGCCCGCCATCCCAGGAGCAGCGCAGTCAGCATCAGGCCGGTGCTCAGGCCCCACCAGATACCGCGAGGGCCGAGCGAGGTGCTGAATCCGAGGGTGACGCCCAGGGGCACCCCCACCACCCAATGGGACAGGAACATGATGAGGGCGGGCTTCTTGACATCGTCCATGCCTCGCAGGACGCCCGAGGAAAGGATCTGGGAATGGTCGGCTACCTGCAGGACGGCCGCGATGCCGAGGAGGGCCACCGCGATCGCGAGGGGATTTTTCTCGTCCAGAAACGCCCCGGCGATCTCTTCCCTGAAGAGAAGGAAGATCGCCACGAACAAGAGGGAGACCGCGAGGCCCATCGCCCACCCGCTGATGACGATGGGCCGCATCCGTTTATGATTCCGGGCTCCTTGGGCCTCGCCCACCTGCACCGTGAGAGCCATTGAAATGCCCAGCGGCACCATGAAGGTCAGGGCCACGCACTGCAGGGAAACGGTATGCGCGGCGAGGGCATCGGCCCCGAGTTTTCCCATGAAAAAAGCCACTGCCACAAAGGCGCTGCCCTCGGCCGACACCTGCAGGCTGGCGGGCCAGGCCGTGCTCCAGAAGCTGAAGAGTTCCTCGCGTTTCGGCTTCAGAAACCAACGCCGCGGGGACCAGTCGCGCAGGTCAGGGCTGAGACGACACCACGCCATCGTGCCGGCCATGCTCGACAACCGGGCCAGCAAGGTCGCGAGCCCGGCCCCTTCCAGGCCCATCTCGGGCGCGCCGAGATTTCCAAAGATGAAGATCCAGTTGAAGAGGACATTCAAGAAGACCCCTCCCAGGATGATCCAGAAGACCGGCCAAGGGCGGGCCATCCCGTCGGAGTGACTCCGCACCGCCATGTTCACCATCGCCGGCGCAATGGACGCACTGACGAAAAGGTAGAACCCGGGCAGGGCCTCGATCACCTCGGGATCCTGTCCGAGCAGGGAAAGCAGTGGCAGGCTTGCCCAGCTGAGGAAGAAGGAAGCTGCTCCCACCATCAGGCTGGTGAGAAAGCCGTCGCGCAAGGCCGCCTTGGCCTCTTCCGGTTTCCCGGCGCCGCGGGCCTGCGAGGTTTTCACCGAAACGGCGATCGCCACCCCGATCCCCAGCATCATGGGAAGAAAGAGGATCGAGTGCGCCAGAGTCGAGGCCGCCAGCTCCACCGTCCCGACCTCGCCGATCATGAGGGTGTCCGCGAGTCCCATCAGCATCTGGCTGATCGACCCGGCCATCAAGGGCAGCGCGAGGGCCAAGGTTGCCCGCCCTTCCCGCTTGATCGCCCCCGGACCACTCGCATTCATCGGGCGGTGATATCCCAGCCCCGGGAAAGGACAAGTGCCATTCGCCTTCCTGAGAATCCCAACGGGATTCTGCGGGCGGGCCAAGGCGCACGATTGATTCCCCCCTCCCCGTCCGTATGGTTGTCCCATGAAATGTTTGCTGGTGCTCTTCCTGACCTCTTTTTGCGGCTTTGCGGTCGAGCTCGAACCTCTGAAGCTCGAGAAAGGCTCCCGCATCGCGCTGGTCGGTGGCGGGTTGGGGTCGCGCATGATGCAGTTTGGTCTTTTTGAAACGCGCCTCCATCTGCGCTACCCCGACAAGAACCTCGTCATCCGCAACATGTGTGATGAAGGCGACACCCCCGGCTTCCGCCCCCACTCCGCCCGCTCCACTCCCTGGGCTTTCCCCGGGGCCGAGAAATTCCACCCGCCGCTCTCCGAGGCCAAAGACCGCTGGGGATCGGGTCACGTCGGGGCGGGCTCCATGCTTTCGCCCGATGAATGGCTCACCGAAATGAAGGCCGACATTGTGATCGGTTTCTTTGGCTACACCTCTTCCTTCAAGAGCCGGGAGGGACTTGCCGGTTTCAAGGCCGA
The DNA here is from genome assembly GCA_023263995.1 of Akkermansiaceae bacterium. Taxonomy (GTDB): domain Bacteria; phylum Verrucomicrobiota; class Verrucomicrobiia; order Verrucomicrobiales; family Akkermansiaceae; genus SW10. The sequence continues at coordinate 8,264 of JALQTQ010000067.1, forward strand.
ACTGCGGGCATGGATTGAGCACTCCAAATCCCAAAAATACAACGGGGCCAGCGCGCCCCAACTGGCCCTTGTCGGCCCGACCGGTTTTGAAGACCCCACGACCGAGCGAGAGTTGCAGGTCGACGCAAATCTCGCCCTTTACTCAAAGGCAACGGAAGCCGTGGCCATGGAAATGGACGTCCCGTTTGTGGAGTGTTATATGGCTTCGCGATCCTGGTATGATCGGTTTGACGACCCGTTGACCCGGGATGGCGTCTCATTGGATGCCATCGGCTATCTTAAACTCGCACCCCACATCCTCCGTCAACTGTTCGGCCTGCCGAACGCCAATCGCGAACCCGCTGTTTCGAAGAAACCAAGTGACCCCAGTGTCGAGTCCGATCTTGTTCCGATGTCCTTCCAGATCCAAATCGCCGTCCGCGAGAAGAACTGGGTCTGGGAAAAATACTACAAGATTCCGAATGGCGTGCACGTCTATGGTCGCCGTCACCGTCCCTTCGGCCCGGTCAACTACCCGCCCGAGCTCGAGAAGCTGGAGCAGATGGTCGCTAACCGCGACCGCGCGATCTGGGCGGCCGAGCAAGGCAAGACCTTTGATCTCGCCGCAGCTGATGCCAAGACCACCCCGCTCCCTGAGGTCAAAACGAACTACCGTCCGAGCAACAAGAACGGCACCACCGAATACCTTTACGGCGAAGAAGCCCTCGCCTCCTTCACCACTGCTCCCGGCTACAAGATCGAGCTCTTCGCCTCGGAAAAGGAATTCCCGAACCTCGCCAATCCGGTGCAGATGGCCTTCGACAACCGGGGCCGCCTTTGGGTCGCGACCATGCCGACCTATCCACACTGGAAGCCCGGCGACCCCAAACCCGATGACAAGCTCCTCATCTACGAGGACACCAACCAGGATGGCAAAGCCGACAAGGAAACCGTCTTCGCAGACAAGCTCCACCTTCCCACGGGATTTGAGATTTCGCACGATGGGGTCTATGTCGCGCAGGGAAACCACCTCGTCCTCCTCAAGGACACCGACGGCGACGACCGGGCTGACGTGCGCGAAATCGTCCTGAGCGGCTTTGACGACCATGACACCCACCACGTCATCAGCGCCTTTTGTGCCGATCCCTCGGGCGCGATCTACATGGGCGAAGGGACCTTCCTCCACAGCAATGTCGAGACCGCTTACGGCACGGTGCGGAGCTCGAATGGCGGCTTCTTCCGCTTTTCCCCCCAACGGAGCCACCTCGAACGCACCGCCCGCCTTTCCATCCCCAACCCGTGGGGCACCGCTTTTGATGACTACGGCCAGCCCTTCTTCCTCGAAACCTCCGACCCTGAGCTCCACTGGCTCACCGCCGGGTCGGTGAAGGTGGACTACGGCCAGTTTTGCCCCAAGCCCCCCAGCCTGATCGAGCGCAGCCAGCGGGTCCGCCCGACCTCTGGACTCGAGTTTGTCTCCAGCGGTCATTTCCCGGACGAGGTCCAGGGCGACATTCTCCTCCACAACACCATCGGTTTCCTCGGTACCAAACAACATCAGGTCATCGATGACGGGGCCGGCTTCACGACGAAGCACCGTCATGACCTCCTGAAGTCGTCCGATGGCAACTTCCGTCCGGTCGACCTCGAATTCGCACCCGACGGGTCGCTCTACCTTGTCGATTGGCATAATGTCCTCATTGGTCACATGCAGCACAGCGCGCGGGATCCCCTTCGCGACCACGTCCACGGCCGAATCTACCGCATCACCTACCCGGCCCGCCCGCTGGTCGAGCCCGCGCCAATCCACGGAGCCCCGCTCGCCACTCTTTTCAAGAACCTGACTCTTCCCGAGGCCCGCACCCGTTATCGCACCCGACGCGAATTGCGGGGGCGCCCGGCCGACAAAGTGCTTCCCGCTTTGAAGCAGTGGATGGCCGGTCTCGATCTCCGCGATCCCCGCCACGAGCATCACCTTCTCGAGGCCCTTTGGGTGACCTGGGGCTTTGATCAGGTTGATGAGGACCTCCTCCGTCGCCTTTTCTCTTCTCCCGATGCACGGGTCCGCGCGGCCGCCGTCGAGGTTCTCCGCTGCAATCGGCATCGCATCCCGTTCCCCGCCACCTTGCTGGCGGACCGGTCGATCGATCCATCGGCACGCGTGCGCTTGCAAACCGCGGTGGCCGCTTCCTGGCTGTCACCGAAGCAAGGTCTCCCGGTCCTTGCGGCTGTTGCCACCCAACCCACCGACAAGTGGCTCCAGCCCGTCCTCGCCACCGCGGAAGCGACGCTGAAAGGTCAGGCTCAAGCCGAGGAAGCCTCCGAGACCGTCCTCAAACCCACCGCCCCGCTCAGTGGCGAGGCCCTCACCCTTTTCAACAAGGGTGCCGAGGTCTACTCGCGCGAAGGCCACTGCATCACCTGCCACCAACCCGACGGCGAAGGCCTGCCGGCTGCCCAGTTTCCGCCCCTGACTCAAACAAAATGGGTCAACGGGTCCGAGGAACGCCTCATCAAACTGACCTTGCACGGCCTGATGGGACCGATCGAAGTGAAGGGCAAACAATACCCCGGCCAGGTTCCCATGACCGCCTTCAAGCAGCTCAGCGACGAGGAGGTGGCCGCCGTTCTCACCTACGTCCGCAACAGCTTCGGCAACCAAGCCGCGATGGTCACCCCCGCCAAGGTCAAGGCAGTCCGTGCGGCCACCAAAGGCCAAACCGGCTTCTCCTCACCGGCCGATTTGCTGAAGGAGCACCCGCATGATTGAGTGTCCTGTCGCCGCCCACTTTCACAAACTCAAGTCCACCGGCCGCCAGCTCTCAGCTTAGGCAGAAGGCTTGTCCCACTTGCCGGAGATCGTTCCGGAAGACCGGGATGAAGGTCTCGCCGGCAAAATGACAGGCGGCGGTGAGGCCGGTTCCTTGGATGCCCCCAGAGAGGCTCGCCACTGTGGCATCGCTGGCGTCGCGTCCCACCGAAATCCTCACCAAGCCGTTCAACGGAGCCCAGCGAGGTGGGCAAAGTCACGGCAAACCCCGCAACGCCGTTCCAGAACATTCACGGCCGAGGATTGTTCGTCGGTCGATCCCGCGACGTAGTCCACGTTCTGAGCAATCCAATCGACGACCGCCTCCACTTGTCCTAAGAGACCGTCTGAAAAATCCCAATTGAGCGTTCTGGTTGGGATTGGGTTCATCAACTAGCGGCTTCGCCGGCCGGACGTTCGCACGCTCACCACGGCCCCACCACCCCCACTTGTGCGACCTGGAATGAGGAGCTTGGGTGCGCTTGCCTGACGGAAAACACGGGGATGACTCTCACTCGGGGATTGGACGGGAGCTCCATTTCAGATAGCGATTGTCCTGATGTCCCAACTGGAACGAACCACTCTTGACACCCTGGGCGGTCTCGTTTTGATCGTGGGGTCTTTCTTCGCCCTCCTCGCCGGGTCCTTGGCTTGTGCGCAAGATGATCAGGTTCCGGAAGGGCCCCGTCGCATCGACGGTTACCGGGGGATCTGGTTTGACCTGGGACAGCGGTCCGAGTTTGGCTCGAAATACTCCGGCGGGCTCGGGACTTACACCGCAAAGCATCATCCGCTCGCGGTCCATGCTCCGAAGGTGGGAAAAACCTTTTTCGTCTACGGTGGCACGACTGCGGGGAACGAAAAGCACCTCCTCGCGATGGCTGCTTACTATGATCATCGTACCAAGACTGTTCCCAAGCCGGTGGTGGTCCACGACAAGCAGGGGATCGACGACCCGCACGACAACCCGAGTCTGCAGATCGATCAGGAGGGGCGGCTCTGGGTTTTCGTCAGCGGGCGGGGGCGCAAGCGGCCGGGGCATCTTTACCAGTCACGGCTCCCGCATGACATCGCGTCCTTCGATTATCTCGGGAAACGGGAATTCACCTACCCGCAACCGTGGTGGATCAAGGACCAGGGTTTTCTCTTCCTTTTCACCAAATACACCCGGGGACGCGAACTCTACTGGAGCACCAGCGATGCCGGCGGAAAGACCTGGGGCCCCGATCAAAAGCTGGCCGCGATGGGCGGGCATTACCAGATGAGCAACCATCACGAGGGCCGGGTGATCACGGCTTTCAACAGGCACCCGGGTGGCAAGGTCGATCTCCGCACCAACCTTTACTTCCTGCAAACGAAGGACCGCGGGCAGACCTGGCAGACCGTGACGGGAGAGACGGTGAAGACCCCGCTGACCGACCCGCAGGGTCCGGGGCTGGTGCGCGACTATCGTAAGGAAGGGCGGCTCGTTTACCTCAAGGACCTTGGATTCGATGCCAAGGGCCATCCGGTGCTTCTTTATCTCACCAGTGGCAACCATCGACCGGGGCCGGCGGGCGCACCGCGGATCTGGACGGTGGCGCATTGGAGCGGGGAACGGTGGGTCTTTCACGAGGTCACCCGATCCACCCACAACTACGACATGGGATCGCTTTACCTCGAGTCCGACGGAACCTGGCGCATCATCGGTCCGACCGAAGCCGGCCCGCAAGAGCACGGCGCCGGCGGTGAAGTGGCGATGTGGATCAGCAGGGACCAAGGCAAAACCTGGAGGATGACCCGCCAGCTGACCCGCCGGAGCAAGCGCAATCACGGATACGTTCGTCGTCCGGTCAATGCCCAACCGGACTTCTATGGCTTTTGGGCAGACGGGAATCCCGACCAGCTTTCCGAATCGAGGTTGTCTTTCACCAACCGTGAGGGAGGTGCAGTTTGGCAGTTGCCCTACGAGATGAAGGAAGACCAGGCGAAACCGGAAGTGGTGGCGGCGATGACGCTTGATCCGGAAAAGAAGAGGATGGCCGAAACCATCCTGCGTCACCAGCGGGCCAACGGCGGATGGCCCAAAAACTATGACCGCAGCGGTCGCGAAATCGATGATGCGGCGACCGCGGGCCAGGAGAAGAAGGACACCACCATCGACAACGGGGCCACGCACACCGAGGTCAAGCTGCTGGCCGGATTCTACCGGGAATCGGGCGACGAACGTTATCGCGAGGCCTGCCTGCGCGGGCTCAAGTTCCTCCTGCGAGCCCAGTATGATCACGGCGGGTGGCCGCAGTATTTTCCGGACGCAAAAGGTTATCATCGGCACATCACCTACAACGATGGTGCGATGATCGGGGTGATGACCCTGCTGCGTGAGATCTCGCCGGGCGCGGGACCTTATTCCTTCGTGCCGCCCGACTTGCGTCGTCGTTGTGCCGCGGCGGTTGAGAAAGGGGTCGCGTGTCTTTTGAAATGCCAGATCGTGGTCGATGGCAAAAAGACCGGCTGGTGCGCCCAGCACGATGAAAAGACCTTTGTGCCACGAAAGGCGCGGAGTTACGAGCTGCCATCGATCAGCGGTTACGAATCGGTCGGCGTGGTGCGTTTCCTGATGGGCATCGAGCGGCCATCACCCGAAGTGGTGGCGGCGGTAGAGGGAGCGGTGGCTTGGTTCGACGAGGCAAAGCTGAGCGGAATCAAGGTGGTGCGCCGGGAGGACCCGTCGTTGCCGCGCGGTTGGGACAAGGTGGTGGTGCGGGACGAGGCGGCTCCGCCGATGTGGGCCCGCTTTTACGCGATCGAGACCAACAAGCCCATCTTCTGCAGCCGCGACGGAGTGGCCCGGGAGGAACTCAGAGAAATATCTTACGAACGTCGGACCGGCTACAGCTGGCTGGGCCGGTATGCCGATGGTTTGTTCCGGGAATACGAGGTTTGGCGTGCAAACAAGAAGTGACGCCCTTGCGGGCGCCACTGGTTGGTGAGGGTGGCAGTCTGG
>JALQTQ010000068.1 GCA_023263995.1 Akkermansiaceae bacterium
CGTAAAAGGTGCGCCTTTTTTTTGGTGCCCCCGGCAGGTCACGCTGACTCGGGGGTTCAAGTCGCCTTTGGGCCCGGTAGAAGAGGGGTGTTGCCAGGAGGTCTTACCGAAGCAGGCCCGTGGGGATCAAGCGGCATTCGACCGCCGTTTCTTGAGCGTCGGAGGTTTTTCACCGCGTACGGCGGCTGCCGTGAGAGTCACGCTTTCGATGTCGTCTCGCGAGGGAATCTCGAACATGACGTCAAGCATGAGGTCCTCAAAAAGGGATCGCAGGGCGCGGGCCCCGGTGCCCCGGGAAATCGCTTGCTGGGCGAGGGCGGAAAGTCCGTCCTTCGTCACCTTGAGCTGCACCTCATTCATCGCGAGTTGCTTTTGGTATTGCTTGAGAAGAGCATTCTTGGGCTCGGTGACGATGCGCACCAGTTCTTCTTCGGTCAGTTTACGCAACGAGCTGATGACGGGAAGTCGCCCGATGAACTCCGGGATGAGTCCGAAATGGAGGAGGTCTTCGGCCCGGACCTGTTTAAGCAGGTTGATTTCTTCGGTCTCTTCGCTTTCCTCGCGGCTGATGTTGCTGAATCCCAGCACCCGTTTGCCGAGGCGGCGCTTGACGATGTCTTCCATTCCCACGAAGGCCCCGCCGCAGATGAAAAGGATCTTTTCGGTGTTGACTTGGATATATTCCTGTTGGGGGTGCTTTCGGCCTCCCTGAGGCGGAACGTTGCAGATCGAACCTTCGAGGATCTTTAGCAGGGCCTGCTGGACGCCTTCGCCGGAGACATCACGGGTGATGGAAACGTTTTCAGTCTTGCGGCCTATCTTGTCGATTTCATCGACATAGATGATCCCGCGTTCAGCCCGTTCGACATCGAAATCAGCAGCTTGGAGGAGGCGCAGGATGATGTTCTCGACGTCTTCGCCCACGTATCCGGCCTCGGTCAGGGTGGTGGCGTCGACGATGCAGAACGGAACGTCGAGAACGCGGGCGAGGGTTTTGGCTAGGAGGGTCTTACCCGATCCGGTGGGCCCCAGGAGAAGGACGTTGGACTTTTCAATTTCCACATCGGCAAACTTCTCGTCGACGTTTTCGTGTTGTCTAAGGCGCTGGTAGTGGTTGTAGACCGCAACCGAGAGGACCTTTTTCGCATCCTCTTGCCCGATGACAAATTCATCGAGGTGTTCAAGAAGTTCGGCGGGCGTGGGCACACCGTCTTCGAGCAGGTCGCTGAATTCTCCGGATGGTGGTTCCGACTGGCCGGCCAGTTCCTTGCGAAGGATGGTGGAACAAACGTCGATGCACTCGTTGCAGATGTAGACGCCGGGTCCGGCAATCAGTTTTTTGACCTCCGAATGGCTTTTGCCACAGAAGGAACACATGGTGAGATTATTTGCGCGGGCCATACGGGAAGAAGCGGTGAGACGATCTTTTTTGCTCCGCCAATGGTATCATCGACGAAGGGGAATGTCGCCTGCTTTCTTTGAGGCATCCTGCTTGGAGCCCGGGGCATCAAACAGCCGGGCGGTGGAGCTTGGGTGGGGCGATTTTGCTACGGCGGTCGAGGGCCGTGCGCATTTTTTGGAGGGCGGCATTCTGGATTTGCCGGATGCGCTCACGGCTCACGCCGAATTTTCGTCCGATCTCTTCGAGGGTGAGGATGCGTTTACCGTTGAGGCCGAAGCGCGCACCGATGATTTCGCTTTCGCGATCGTTGAGGGTTTCGAGCACGTCGTCGAGCCCATCGAGGCTGCCCTTTTGGGCGAGGTTTTCGAAGGGATCGCTGGCTCGCTCGTCGGCCAGGAGTTCACCGAAGTTGGCGACGCTGTCGTCGTGGGTGGGTTCATCGAGTGATCGCGGCGAGCGGGCGGCCTGCAGGAGGAGGGCCAGCTTCTCCCGAGGGATTCCGAGTTCCTCGGCTAGTTCGGCATCGGTGGGCTCGCGCCCCAGATCCTCGGCCATCAGGGCTGAAATGCGCCGCACCCGGGCGATTTTGTCGACTAAGTGCACTGGCAGGCGCACGGTTTTGCCTTGGTTGGCGAGGGCCCTCTTGATCGATTGTTTGATCCACCAGGCTGCGTAGGTGCTGAGCTTTCCTCCTTTTGAAGGATCGAATTTTTCCACCGCCCGGATCAGGCCCAGGTTTCCCTCGGAAATTAAATCGGCCAAGGGAAGTCCGTAGTTGGCGTAGTCTTTGGCGATCTTCACGACGAGACGCAGGTTGGCCTCGATCATGCGGATGCGCGCCTTTTCGTCTCCTTGTGCGATCCGAGCAGCGAGGTCGACTTCCTCCTCGGGAGTGAGGAGATCCCGTTTGATGATCTCACGCATGTAGACGCGGATACTGCTGTCTTTTTCGGATTCACTTTTCATACCCTGTTCATCGCTGGAAATATGCCAAAATGTCTTGCGGATAACGATGATTGCCGGGAAAAGCGACGGCTGTAGGGATACTGGGAGGAAAAGGTGGAGAAAAAGGAGGCGGGCGTGGAGGACCGAGGGAGAGGGGGTGGTCGAAAAGGGACAAAATGTCCCGAGTTTCAGGGGGAGAGATGGACAAATTAACCCGGTGAAAGGGGAAGAGGGGGAGCGTTTTTTTGGTCGGCGGGGTCAAAACACGGGGAAACAGGCTGCCCGTTCCTGAGGGGGCGCTTTTTAGCGCTCGGTGTAGGTATTTTCCCTTCCTAGAAGGAGGGCGGTATCGATCAGGGCGAGATGGCTGTAGGCTTGGGGGAAGTTGCCAAGATGGCGCCGGGTCTCGAAATCGAGATCCTCACCGTAAAGCCCGAAGGGATTGGCCGCTTCGATCAGGTGCTCAAACATCTCGCGGGCGTCTTCTCGCCTCCCGATCTGGATCAGGGCCTTGACCATCCAGAATGAGCAAACGGTGAAGGCGCTCGACGGGGCACCGAAGTCGTCGTCGTTCTTGTAGCGATACATCAGGCCATTGCGGCAAAGTTGTTTTTCGGAAAGCTCCACTGTGGAGCGGAAGCGGGGGTCGGTGCCTTCAATGAAGCCAAAGTCCGCCATCAGCAGGTTGGCAGAATCGAGGTGGGCCTCCTCGTAGGATTGGGTAAAGGCACCAAGTTGCTCGTTCCATCCCTTTTTGCAGACGGTATGATGGATATTGTCACGGAGTTGCACGTGTTGGGCGGCCCAGGCCTGTTTCCCGAGCTTGCCGGCAATTTTGATGGCGCGGTCCACTGCGACCCAGCAGAGGACTTTCGAAAAGACAAAGTGCTTTTTGTCACCCCGGATTTCCCAGATTCCGCGGTCCGGAAGTTCCCAAGAATCCCGGACCGTCTTGACGACCGACCGGACGGTGGTCCAGAGGCGGTCCAAGGCTTCCGGGCTGCGTGAGCGGAGGCAGAGGTCCTGCCAGATGACATCGAGAAAAATGCCGTAGATATCGTGTTGTTCCTGATGGAAGGCTGCGTTGCCGATACGCACCGGTCGGGATCCGTGGTAACCGAACAGGTGATCGAGGGTTTCCTCGGTGAGTTTTTTTTCACCCCGGAGGCCATACATGATTTGCAGGGTGTCGTCCTTGGTCCGGATGGTGCTCATGACCCAATCGACAAAGCGTCCGGCCATCCAAGGATGTCCGATGCGGTGGAGGGTGGAGACCGTCATTGAGGCGTCACGAATCCAGCAGAAACGGTAGTCCCAGTTGCGCTCTTCCCCGATGGTTTCAGGGAGCGAGGTGGTGGAGGCGGCGACGAAAGCCCCGCTTGGGCTGAACTGGAGCATCTTCAGGGTGATGGCGCTTCGCAGGATGGCTTCGGAGTAGCTGCTGGTGCGCTCGGTCTTGGCCGACCAGAGCATCCAGTAAGCCCGGGTGCGTTGAAGCATCAGCTCCACCAGATCACCGTTAGGTGGGTCAACCTTGTCGTGGTAGCTGAGAAGAAGGTAACGCTGGTCCTTGAGGGGGAAGGTCTTCTTGTCGAGGATGAGGTCGTTCGCCAAGTTGGAATAAAGATAGAGTGATTCGTAGACTTCGCGACCGTCCGGCATGGTCCCGCGGGTGGTGCTTTTCACGCGATCCGGCCCATCGGCGAAATTTTCGGTCGGGAAGCGGGCGTATTCGAGACGGGGATGGTAATCGATTCGGACGGTTGGCTCTCCCTGGAGGGGTTTCAAGAGACGGACGACATCGGGCGGGACGTCATCATGATTGGTCAATTCCCCGATGGGATAGCGGGGCATAAAGTCGATGAGTTCGAAGCTCCCGGAGGGGCCACGGAAGGTGGTGATGAAGATACCGGTGTGATGGTCATAGCCTCGGTCAACCACCTCGCCGTCGACCATGCTGACACCAAAGTGTCCTCCCTTTTCGGGGTCGAGGAGGCTGGCGAAAGAGGTGCCGGAATCGAAGTCGGGTAGACAGCAAAAGGAGATGGTGGCATCAGGTTCGATGAGGGCCGAGGTTCGTCCGTTGCCGATGATGGCCTGGTGGTAGTCGTGCTTCATGAGTCGAGATGATCAGCGAGGTTTTCGAGGAAGCGACGAAAGCGGGTGATCTCGGAGAGATGGGCGGCCCGGGTGTCTGAGCCCCCGATGTGGACGGTGTGAAAAACGGGTATGCCGGGTTCTAGCGAGAACATCGTCTCGTCGGTCTGGTCGTCGCCAGCCGCCAGCGCGGTGTGGCACTGCCATTCGTGTAGGAGGGCTTCGACGGCGGCGCCTTTGCTGACTTGCTGGCTGGCCACCTCGACGATCTTTTTACCATGGTGGACCGCGACCGGGAGGTTGGCGGTGGTTTCAGTGAGTTCTGAAAGGAGGCGGTGGGCCTGCCAGAGTCCGAATTCGGGGTCGGCCGAGCGGTAGTGCCAGACCAGTGCCGAGGGTTTTGTTTCGACGTGGGTGCCCGGGGTGAGTTGGGTTGCCTGTTCGAGGTGGGGTAGGACATCTTCCATCCACGTGATATCGACGAGGGGGTTGACGAGGGTCCATTCCCGCGATTCCGGCCGCGACCAACGGTATCCGTGCTCGGCGACGAGGGTGAGCGCATGCCCGCCGAAATGCTCCTCGAGAAATTCCATCGGTCGCCCGCTCACAAGGGTTACTTTGAGGTGTCGCGCGAGCCGGTCGAGGAGGGGGAGGAGTCCCGGGTCGGGGGTGGCCTCATCCGCCTTGTTCTCAAATCGCCGCAGGGTGCCATCGTAATCGAGGAACAGAGCATGAGTGCCGGGTTCGTCGAAGGTTGGAATGAGAGCGGAAAGATCGCTGGCGTCATGTTCTTCGGTGAGATCGCAGGAGTGGGTTTCGAGGTCGTTGACGAAGCGGTTGGCCCAGGCGTCAGCATCGTTTTTGACGATGTGGTCTTGCATCGCACGGGTGCGTTCCCACATCTCTTCCTCGGTCATGCGAAGGGCGCGATCAATGGCCGAGGCGACCCGTGAGACGGAATATGGGTTGACGCGGAGGGCGTGGGGCATCTCAGGAGCCGCCCCGGCGAACTCGCTCAGAATCAGAACACCTGGACGGGCTTGGAACTTCTTGCGTTTGCAATCGACGTATTCCTTGGCGATCAAGTTCATGCCGTCGATCAGCGGAGTGACGAGACAGACATCGGCCAGAGAGTAAAAGGCTGCCAGTTCGTGAGGGGGAAAGCCACGGTGGAGGAAATTGATCGGAGCGAGATCGAGGGTGCCGAAATCTCCGTTGATGGCACCGACCTCCCGTTGCACTCTTTCGGTCAGGTCGGCGTATTCATCGACTGATTCTCGCGAAGGAACCGCGATGATGACGAATTGCACCTTGCCGCGGTATTGCGGGGATTGAGTGAGGAAGTAACGGATGGCGTCGAGTTTTTGGAGCACGCCCTTGGTGTAATCCAGTCGTTCGACCGACAGGATCATCTTGCGGCTTCCGAGCGACGCGGTCATTTTCGCATGGCATTTGCGGTATCCGGGTTGGGCCATTGCCTTGTGGAAGCCTTTGTGATTGTGACCGATGGGATAGACCCCGAAACTGGGGCGTCGCCCTTCGAGGTAGAGATGGTCCAAGTCCGTTTCGAGGCCGAGGACGTGGAGGAGCGAGGAGCGAAAATGGCGCAGGTAGTTGTAGGTATGGAAGCCGATGAGGTCGGCCCCGAGAATCCCGTGCAAGATGGCCTGACGTTCCGGGAGGACTCGGAAGATTTCGGAACTGGGGAACGGAGTGTGGAGGAAGAAGCCGATTTTCAGGCCGGGACACTTTTGGCGTAGGAGTTCCGGGAGGAGGAAGAGGTGGTAATCGTGGACCCAGACCGTGTCGTCCTCTTCCGCGATTTCAAGGACCGCGTCGGCGAATTTTCCGTTGACCTTACGGTAATGCTCGGCCCATTCGCTTTCAAAGCGACATCGTTGTGCCATGTAGTGGAGGAGGGGCCACAGGGTGGCGTTGGAATAGCCCTCGTAGAAGCCATCGATTTCCTCTCCGCTAAGAAAGACCGGCAGGATCTGCAGCTTGGCCATGGCGTCCTGCAGGGCGGGGGGATTCGGGGTGTTTTCGAGTGGGGTCCCGGACCAGCCGACCCAGTATTGCGGGGTCTCGGATTCGATGGCGGCGAGGGCCGAGGCAAGCCCTCCGGTGGTGCGTTTGGGGTGACCTGTTTCATCGAGACGAATGGGCAGGCGGTTGGAGACGAGAATAAGTTTGGGCATGAAACTGGGAAGAGACGGCCCGTGGGATCAGCCGGTTGGTCCCGACGAGGCGGCCTCATTAAGTCTTTCGGAGTGAGGCTGCCAGTGATTGGGCAAAGCGCAAGTGGGGTTCCCGAATCATTTTGATGAATGATGATGCGAACCCTGCTGAGCTGCCTTTGACGATGGGTTTGGTATCGGTTTGATTCTCCTCGACTGAAGATGGGAATAAAAAAAGCCGTCCGCAGGAGTCTGCGGACGGCTTGAGAAAAGACGAAGGCTTACTTCGTGGGAGGAGCGACGTAGTCCGGCTCCTTGATGGGTGCCGGATCACCCCCGCAGCTGCAGCTGCTCAGCGCGCTGAAAGCGGCCAGAATGGTTCCGAGGAGAGCAAACTTGATGGTGGCTTTGGATGCATTCATCAGGCGGAGGATGGGACTGAAATAGTGAAAATCAACAAAACAAACCATTTTTTTAGGGCAGGGCGTTAGAGTTGTTGGATGACGATGGTGGCGAGATTGAGGACGAGGAAGAAGCCGCACATGTCGGTGCAGGTCGTCAGGATGGGGCCGGAGGCGAGAGCGGGGTCAGCCTTGAATCGTTTCAGGACGAGAGGAATGAGTCCGCCGAGAACGACCGAGAGGACGGTGTTGAGGGCGAGGGCGGAGCCAATGACGAGGGCGAGAAAGAAGCTCCCTTTCCAGAAGAAGGCGATGGTTCCGAGAATCAGGCCCAGCACGAGTCCGTTGGTCAGGCCGAGCAGTCCTTCCTTGATCAAGACGCGCGTGTAATCGCGAGGTTGGATGATGCCGAGGGTTAGTTCGCGAATGCTCACTGCAACGGCTTGGTTGCCGGAGCATCCGCTCATGTCCGAGACCATGGGGAGGAAGACCGCGAGGGCGATGACTGCGGCGAGGGTGTCCTCGTAGCTCGCAATGACGCTCGCGGCGAGTAGGTTGAGAAGGATGTTGGGGCCCAGCCAGGCCAGGCGGCGGAGGCAGCGGTCCTTGAGCGGCATGGAACGCAGTTCTTCACCGCCGACAATCCCTGAAGCCTTGAGGTAGTCTTCGGTTTGATGTTCGCTGAGGGCCTCGGTGACTGCGCGTCGGGAAACGATGCCCTTGAGCTTGCCTTCTTCGTCGACGGCGGGGAGGCCGAGGTAGTTTTTTTCCTCAAAGAGGTCTTCCAATTCTTCGAGAGTGGTATGAACGGTCACCGAGATTGGGTCCGGGATCATGAGTGATTTGATCGGGAGAGAGCGTCGGCCGAGAACGAGACTGCGCATGCTGAGGACGCCGGTGAGTCGCTGGTCATCATCGACCACAAAGAAATACTGCACGTCGGCGTCGTGGTATTTTTCGGCATTGGTTTCGAGGTCGGCGAGAACATCGGCCACCGTGGCATCGAGGGGAAAGGACAGCACATGGTGGGACATCAACCCTCCTGCGGACTCCCAGTGGTAGCTGGCGCGTTCACGGAGGTCGTCTGATTCCGCGGCGTTCTCGATTTCGGCAAGGATTGCCTCGGTGTCCTTGGGGTTGAGTTCGCGAAGGAGGTCGCCCCCAATTTCCGCGCTCATGTTTTCGACCACATCGGCAGCGATCTCGGCAGGGAGCTCCTCGAGAATTTCGATGGCCTGAGGCTCCGCGAGATGTTCGAGGAGACCGGCAATTTCCTCGGGCGGCAGGAGTTCGCAGAGTTGTTCGCGGACCGCGAGGTCGAGTTGAGAGATGATCCGGCGTTGGTCGTCGGCCGAAGCTTCATTGATGATCCGCCGGGAGCTTTCTAGATCCCTGGCGGCGACGGCTTCGGTCAGTCGCTTGTGGCGGGGGGCTGATTCTTCGAGGGCTTCAGTCTCGCTCATGCCCAAGCTATCGCGTAAAAAGCTCCGCTTTGGAATGAAGGAAGCAGGAAAGGGAAGGATTAAATTTTGTGGGCACCCATTGCGGGGGCATCGGGATTGACCTCGGGGCCGAAGTAGCGGAGGAGGACCAGCGGTTCGGTGGGGCTGGTGTTTTCGAAGACGACGCCGTTTCGAGCGGCGGTCTCGGTTGCGAAGAATTCGTCTTCGGAGAGTTCGTGAAAGCGAAGGAGCTTGGGACAACTGAGGCGGAGCTTGTTGGCCCGCCCGTGGCCCTGGACGACGATGGCGGAGTAGGCACCGCGATCAGTGACGGTGGCTTGGGCGAGCGGAGCGATGGTCAGCTCCTTGGCCGTGAAATATTGGAATCCATCGACCTTGCCGTAAACGATCCATTTGTCGTGGTGCGCCTCGTCACAAGTGGCGGTGACCGGTTCGAGGTAGTGATTGTCCTTGAAGTGAGGGTCGAGGTTTTTTTCCCAGTCGAGTTGATCGATGATGAAGTCGATGTCCTCGTGTTTGTCGGCGGGCATGTCTTTGACGAGAAGGGAGCGGGGCACCTCCCGCCCTTCGACCAAGTTTTGATACATCCCGAAGACATCTGACCCCCACTGGGGTTCGTAGGTGCAGAGTGAGCCGGGGGCGTGAAGGATGCAGGGGTCGATGAGCCATCCGGTGCCCGGCTGCAGCTTGTAGGCCTTGGAGAGCTCGAGGATCTTGTTGTCACCCCGGTGCCAGTTGGCAATGCAATCGTAGACTTGTTGGCGGGTGGTTCCGGGTTCCAGCCCCATGAAGGTGTAGGGGAAATTGTTTCCCACGTTATTGTGCTGGGGCGGGAAGTAGTAGGATTCCGGTTTGCCTTCTTGTCCCACGAGAGCGGCCTGCTCGGCGTTCTGGTGCATGTGGTGGGGAATGGGCCCCATGTTATCGAAGAACTTGGAGTAGACCGGCCATTTTCCGTAACGGTCCCAGAGGGCTGCGCCGATGAGGTCGGCCCCGCAATCATCGACGGCGGCGCGGAGGGTGAAGCGTTCGCGGCCAGCCACGATGTAGGACAGGCCTTCGTCGTCGGCTCTTCCTTCGTTGGCGGTGACGGTGGTGGATCCGAACCAGCGTTCGTCGATGCCGCCACGGCTCAGGCCGTAGGCATAGGTGTCATCCGGGTGGAGCTTCAGGCGCAGGCCGGGTTGGAGAAAGGAGCGGGGGACCCACGTGGGCGAGAGGCGTAGCAAGCCGCCGGTCTCCTCGAGGTGCGCTTCGGTGGCCGATTTGATCCCGGAGGTCAGGGTGGTCAAATCGTGGGTGGTGACGGGTGGCCTCATCGCAGCTTACTCGGTGTCCTCGCCGGCTTCGGGGAGTGGTGGCGCTCCGTTCTTGATGTCGCCAAAAAGAGAAACCTTATCGTTGCGACCGAGTTCCTCTTGTTTGCCCCGGTAACTGGCATCGAGGCCGGCATAGAATGCTCCGAGGCCGCAGATCAGGGTGACCATCCCGAAGAATCCGCTTCCACCTGTATGAGCGGAGGGAAGGGAGGGCGCTGGAGCGGCCGAGGCGACCGGGCGGGCCGGGGTTTTGAGGGTCATGGCTTTTCCCGGTTTCCGAGCAGGGGCCTCCTCCTCCTCCTCCTCGTCGTTCCTGTCAATCGCCGGCTTGGATCGGCCCGAGGTGTCCTTTTTTGAGGCCTTCTTGGCGTGGGGAACGAAGTCCTCTTCATCTAATTCGTCCAGTTCCTCGTCGCTCAGGGTGTATCCGAATTCGACATCGCCGACGAAGACCTCGAGGTCGTTACGCAGATCGATGACCGCCATCTTCTCCTCTTTGAGCTTGAGGCCGTTGGTCGAGTCCTGATCACGGAGAATGTAACCGCCTGGGACCCGCTCCATGGTGCAATGGAGGCCGGAGACGGAAGGGCAGTCGATGACGATATCGCAATTTCTGCTCCGACCGATCGTGACCTTTTCGTGGTCGAGTTGAAATCGATAGGGTTGGGATTGCTGATCGGAAACGGTAATGACGACGCGGGGCATGGGACGATCGTGGTGTTCTGCGGAGTTCATCACAGCGGGTCCGCTTTGCAAACAAGAAAAGGACGAAGCAGGAGCAGGGATTTCCGGATTGCCCGGGGAGGTCGAGCAGGCTAGTCCCTGCACTGTGCCGGAGGAAGACCAGATCAAACTGGAGTATGAGAGTGCTCATTTCCTGCAATCGCTTTTCGGACATGAAGAGCGCGAGCTTCGCTATCTTGAGGAAAAGGTCGGGGTCCGGCTGGTGACCCGGGATGGTTGGCTCCTAGCCCGTGGGTCGGAGGGGGGGTGCAAGTTGGTGCAGGAGGTTTTTGCCGATCTCGAGGAGACCAGGCGCAACGGAGCGGAAGTCACAACGCGGGATTTTCGCAACGCCGTGGATTTGGCCGTTGCGGGTCAGGGGTCCATTTCCGAATTGGGCCGGGTGCAACTGGTGGGAGCACGGGGGCGGAAGCCGGTCGTCGCCCGTAGTCCTCACCAGTTGGAGTATCTCAAGGCAATGGCGGCCAGTGAGGTGGTTTTCGGGCTCGGGCCGGCAGGAACGGGAAAGACCTATCTGGCCGTGGCGATGGCTCTCGACCTGCTCGCGAAAAAAGAGATCAGCCGGGTCGTGCTGACGCGTCCTGCGGTGGAGGCCGGTGAGGCCCTAGGGTTTTTGCCAGGCGACATGCGCGACAAAGTGGCCCCCTATCTCCGCCCGCTCTACGACGCCATTGATGACATGCTGGGATTTGAAGAAGGGGCGAAGCGGCTTGACGACGGTTCGATCGAGATTGCCCCCTTGGCCTACATGCGGGGGCGAACTTTGTCTCGATCGTTTGTCATCCTCGACGAAGCTCAGAACACCACCAAGGAGCAAATGTTCATGGCCTTGACCCGCTTGGGAGAGGGTTCCCGCTGCGTCATTACCGGGGATGCCTCGCAGGTCGATCTCAAGGAAAGGGGGATTTCCGGGCTGCTGGAAGCGGAGGCGGCCCTACAGGGGGTGAAGGGCGTGGCTTTTCATCATTTCGACACGAGCGACGTCGTCCGCCACCCTGTTGTCGGGCGGATCATTGCAGCTTACCGGGATTTCCGTTCGGCTTGATAGGACCATGAATATCATCATTGTTGGGGCAGGAGAAATTGGACGGCATCTTGCGATCGAGTTGTCGCGGCTGGACCATTCGGTGTCGGTGATCGAGAGCGATGCCGCTTCGGCTGCCGAATTGCAGAACGAGATCGATGGTAAGGTGGTGGTTGGAGATGGCTCGAGTTGGCATACCCTCGCCGAGGCCAACATCGGGGAGTGCGACTTGTTCTTGTCGCTGACCAGCGAGAATGCAGTGAACTTGATGTGTGCCTCGATGGTGAAAGCGATGGGCGTTGAGCGTGTCATCAGCCGGGTGCACCCGGGCTTACAGCGTGAGGAATGGTTGTTTGATTTTCGGGGGCATTTCGGGATCGATCATATCTTCAGCTCGGAGCGTCTCGCCGCCATCGAGTTGGCCAAGTTCATCCGCAATCCCGACTCCTTGGTGGTCGAAGAGATTGCGAGGGGCCGCATCGAACTTCAGCAAGTTCGGGTGAGCTCGAAGAGCACCATCCTGCATCAGCCGCTGCGTCATCTCAAATTGCCGGGCAACACGCGGATCGCTTTGGTGAGCCGAGACGGGCGGGACGAGGTGGCCAATGCCGACACCGTTCTGAAAGGCGGGGAAATTGTCACGGTTTTCGGGGCTCCGCACAAGCTGCGTTCGTTGGTGGGCATGTTGCACAAGGAAGCCTACCTGAGAGAAGGTCCGCGGGTGGTGGTCTTTGGCGGCGGGGAGTATGGCTTCTCGCTGGCTCAGATGCTTGAGAGCTGGAATTGCCGGGTCAGGATCTTTGAGCGGGATCCGATCCTGGCCCGTGATTTGAAGGATCGTCTTTCGAATACCACCGTGATTAATGCCGATGCCACTTCGGTGTCGGAATTGGAGGAAGAGCAAGTCGGCGATGCTGATTTCTTCGTGGCCACCAGCAGTAGTGATGAGGACAACGTCATGACTTGTCTGCAAGCTCATAACTTGGGGGCAAAGAATTGCCTGACCCTGATTCACCGGGCTGACTACGCCAGGGCCATCAGTGCCTCTGGTCGTCATTTCGGGGTGGTCGCAGCGGTCAGTCCCCGGGAAGCCTCGCGCAAGGAGATTTCTCGCTACATCACCACGGAGAAGTATCACGTGGTGAGGCGGCTTGGCGATGGGGTGGTCCTGCAGACCCATGTGGCGAAAGGGGCGAAGGCTGACGGGAAAAAGGTATCGGAAGTTCGTTGGCCCGATGGCTGTGTTTTGGTGGGGCTTTTGAAGGGCTTGCAGGCCATTGTGCCGGGAGCCGATGCGGTGTTGGAGGCCGGCGACGAGGTCTTCGCAATGGTGGCGCACAAGGCTGAGAAAAAATTCCTGCGTGTGTTGCACTGATGAAGGGTGAGCGTGTGTTGGGGGCGATTGAGGCGGGAGGAACCAAGTGGGTTTGTGGGATCGGGACCGCCGCAGACGGGATCATGGAGGAAATCGTCGTGCCAACCGGTCAGCCGGATGCCACCCTTCCCGCCGTGGTCGCAGCCTTTGAGGACTTGCAGGGGCGCTATGGAAGGGTGACCGCCTTGGGCGTTGCCACCTTCGGCCCGGTAGGAGTGAGACCGGATGTGGCCGGTTACGGGGTGATTCAAAATACCCCCAAGCCGGGCTGGCGGGGCTTTGATTTCTTGTCAGCGATGACGGCTTGCTTTGGTGCGCGGCTCCCGATGGTGGTGGAGACCGATGTCAATGCCGCCGCATTGGCCGAGAGTCGTCAGCCCGCGAACCGGGACTGTGGCAGCTTGATTTATCTTACCGTGGGAACCGGGATCGGCGGGGGGATGGTGTTGGACAAGCGAATTTGGAAGGGACGAGGGCACCCCGAAATGGGGCACCTCCTCGTGCCAGAATCCTCACTTGAACTCGCGTCCGGTTTTTCCAGTTGTCCGTTCCACCAACACTGCCTCGAGGGTAAGGCTAGCGGGACCGCGATGCGGGAACGATGGGGCTCAAGTGCGGAGACGTGGCCGGATGATCATCCCGGGTGGGACTTGGAAGTAGATTATCTTGCGGCTGCGGTGGTTTCCCTGACGGCTGGTTGGGCTCCCGAGCGCATCGTCTTTGGCGGAGGGGTGGTTGAGTCCGAGCCACTCCTGCCGATGGTTCGGGAGCGCTTTCTTGAATTGGCCGGCGGCTATTGGGAGGCTCCGCCTCTGGATCAGTATGTGGTCCGGAGTTCGCTGAAAAACCGGGCGGGCCTTGTCGGAGCCCTCATGCTGGCTGCTGAGGCCTGATCACTGCTAGCCTTTCGGATGGCG
>JALQTQ010000069.1 GCA_023263995.1 Akkermansiaceae bacterium
CGATCGAGAACCGCTCGGTGGGAAGTCTGACCGCCGTCAGCGCAGCCCTGCGGGGAGAAGTGACCGACACCGGCTTCCAGACGCCCTCGGTGACCCTCTACTACGGCACCAGCGACGGCAGATCCGCCCCGGCGACTTGGAGTGAATCGCTCATGGTCGGGAACGAGGACGGAAACTACAGCCGCTTCATCTCGGGCCTGCTCCCAAACACCACTTACTTTTACACCGCCAGCGCCACCAATGCCGCCGGCACTCGCTGGGCTCCGACCGTGGCAACCTTCACCACCCCCGATGCCCTCGCGGCCCGGGTGGTGATCAACGAGATCCACTATGACCCAGCCGATGAAACCAGCGCCGAGGAATTCATCGAACTCTACAATCCCGGCACCACCAATCTCGATCTCTCGGGGTGGGCCCTCACCGACGCGGTCGAGTATGTCTTTCCCCAGGGAACCACCATTCCCGCCAACGAGTATCTCGTAGTGGCCGAAGACCCCGCGACCCTGCTCTCGGTTTACGGGATCCAAGCGATGGGCCCTTGGACTGGCGGCCTGAGCAACTCCGGAGAGGAAATCGACCTCCGGGATGCTTCGGGCACCCTTCAAGACCAGGTGACCTATCGATCTGGATTCCCGTGGCCCACCGGAGCCCGGGGAGGCGGCGGCTCGATGGAGCTGGTGAATGCCGCCCTCGACAACGATCTCGGTGGATCGTGGCGGACTTCCGGATCAGCGATCGACAGTGGTCCGGGACCGGAAACCACCTACATTGCTGCCGCCGATCCCAACTGGCGCTATCGTAAGGGAACCTCGGAGGCATCCTCCCCGGTGAACGCCTGGCGTAGCATCGGCTTTGCCGAAGACGCCTCATGGCTGACCGGCCAGACTCCGCTGGGATATGGCGACAACGACGACAACACCGTACTCAACGACATGCGCGGCAGCTATTGGTCGGCCTACCTGCGAAAGGAATTCACGGTCAACCCACAGGAGATCCCCCAGCAGCTCCGCCTCCGCCTCTACGTCGACGATGGTGCTGTGGTCTGGATCAACGGACAAGAGGTGCAGCGCGCCCATGTCCCCGCGGGCACCCTCGCCTTCGATGACGCGGCCCAAAACCACGAAGCCGCCTGGGAGGAATTCATCCTCACCGGTGCCAATACCTACCTGGTGGGCGGCACCAACGTCATCGCGGTCCACGCCCTCAACAGCAGCTTCAACAGCAGCGATTTCTCCCTCGACCTCTCCCTGGAGGCCACCAATCAAACCACCACCGGCGGCGGGGCCCCGACTCCCGGCGCCCCCAATTCCTCGTCCTCGACCCGGGTCCCTCCAGCCATCCGGCAGGTCGATCATTTCCCGGTTTCTCCCACCTCCACCGACCAAGTCACGATCACCGCCAAACTCACCGACCCCGACGGCATGGGCACGGTGACTTTGGATTACCAGGTCGTCGCTCCCGGCTCCTACATCCGCCGGGACGACCCGGCTTACGAGACCTCCTGGACCAGCCTGGCCATGACGGACGATGGCACCGCCGGCGACGCCTTGGCCGGTGACTCCATCTTCACCGTGGTCCTGCCCGCCTCGCTGCAACAACACCGTCACCTCGTGCGTTATCGCATTCGCTTCGAGGACGCCGAGGGCACGGCGGGCATGGCCCCCTACGAAGACGATGAGCAGCCGAACTTCGCCTACTTTGTCCATGATGGCATCCCCTCGTGGAGCGGCTCCTTCACCCCGACCAGCGCCACCGAAACCTTTCCGGCGGATCTCATGGACGACCTTCCGGTCTACCACTTCATTGCCAACAGCACCGACGTCAACAACTCACAATACAACGGCAGCTTCGACGGAGTCCGCATGCGCGGGACCTTGGTCTACAACGGCGAGGTCTACGACCACATCGAGTTCAAAAACCGGGGGGAAGCCTCGACCTACGTTTCCGGAAAAAACAAATGGCGGATCTTCTTCAACCGCGCCCGCCGTCTCCAAGCCCTCGACAATTGGGGCCGACCTTACGAATCGACCTGGACTCGTCTGAACCTGCAATCGATTTCCTCCCCCTGGGCTGCCGTCAACCGCGGCATGGCCGGCCTCGACGAATCACTCACGATGAGACTCTACGAGATGGCCGGGGTTCCCGCGCCCCGCACTCACTACTTTTCCTTCCGCGTCATCGACGATCTCCTCGAAAGCGACCCCACCGATCAATACTCAGGTGACGTCTGGGGCCTTTACCTCGGCATGGAATCTCCCAACGGGTCTTTTCTCGACGACCGCGGACTGGCCGATGGTAATGTCTACAAAATCGAGGGCGGCAATGGGGACAAAAAAGAACAGGGCAACACCCAGGTGCTCGATTCCTCCGACTGGTCCTCATTCTACTCCGCCTCCAACAGCGCCCAAACCGAGGCATGGTGGCGAGACAACCTGCACATGCCCGGCTACTATTCGATGCGGGCCCTGAACCGTTTCCTCGGCAACGTCGACATCCGCATCGGCTACAATCACTACTTTTACCGTGAACCCACCCGGGACCAATGGTGGGTCATCCCATGGGACCTCGACATGATGTACATCGCCGAAACCCATCAGGCCGGGGTCATCCGACAACAAAACTCCATCCTGAACCACCCTCGGCTGATGATCGAATTCCGGAACCGGGCCCGCGAAATCCTCGACTTGGTTGGGTCGGATGCCTCACCCGACGGTGGACAAATCGGCCAACTGCTCGACGAATACGCCGGCATCGTGAATCCGCCCGACCAAGCGCTGACCTGGGCGGATGTCGATGCCTTCATGTGGAACCGCCATCCGCGGACCCGAGGATCGCTGGGGAGCACTTCGGGGCAAAGCAACCACCTCGGCAACTTTTACGCCTCTCCCTTCACCGACTCCCGCTTCGGAGGTTCCTACACCCGCGTCCTTCAGTCCCGGGATCACGAGGGCTTGGTGAATCACATCCTCAACTACACCACCGATACCTTCACCGGTGGGTCGTGGACTCCCGGCAACGGAATCCCTGCGGGATACGGCTACGAATACCTCAAGTTCGAAGCCAATGATGCCGGGATTCCGGAGACCCCGGTCATCACCTACGAAGGTCCGACCGGCTTTCCAGTCAACCAACTGCAGTTCTCCAGCAGCCCCTTCACAGACCCGAACGGCAACGGCACCTTCGGAAAAATGCGTTGGCGTATCGCTCGCATCCTCGCTCCCGGCCTTCCCGGATACCAGCCCAACACCCCTCGCTCATACGAAATTGAAACGGTCGCGACCTCCCCCGATTTCGACACCTTCACCACCGATTATCTCTTCCCGTCGGAGGTCGCCGAACCGGGTGTGACCTACCGCGTGCGGGTTCAACACGAAGACTCCAGCGGCCGCACCAGCCATTGGTCCGAACCGGTCGAATTCATTTCCGGCTTCCCCGACCTCTCGGTCTGGCAGAACAACCTCGTCGTCAGCGAGATCATGTACAACCCGCCCCAGCCGAGTGGCTCCGAAACCGCAGTGTCCCTGGACAATGATGACTTCGAGTTCGTCGAACTGACCAACATCTCGGAAAGCCTCACCCTCGATCTCTCCGAACTCGATTTCACCAATGGCATCGATTTCGATTTTGCCACCGCGACTGCCACCACCCTGGCACCCGGACAGTCGGGGTTGCTGGTCAAGAACGTGGCCGCCTTCGAAGCCCGCTACGGGACCGGCCTCCCGGTCATCGGAACCTACCCCAATTCGCTCTCCAATGGCGGCGAACAACTCACCCTTTCCTATGCCCTCAACACCCCGATGATCGACTTCGTTTACGACGACACCGCACCCTGGCCGTTTCTGCCGGATGGGGCCGGCTTTTCGCTCGTCCTGATCGACCCGACCTCGGCCCCCGATCACGCTCTCGCCTCGAACTGGACCAGCGGCACCGTCAGTGGAGGGACCCCGGGCGGACCCGAACCGGAGAGCAGCGGCCTGGAGCAATACCTCGCTTCTTTCTTCACCCCGGGACAAATGGCTGATCCGGCAATTTCCGGGGCACTGGCCGACCCTGAGCTTGATGGCTATTCCAATCTCCTCGAATACGCCCTCGGAGGCCACCCCCTCGCCTTTGACCAACTGGTCGACCAGACCACCGTGGAGCACCTCGAACAAGATTACCCGGCGCTGACCTTCCTGAGGCGGACCAACGAACCCGACCTCGAATACGCCGTCCAAATCAGCACAAACCTCGTGACCTGGAACGAAGGAAGGGACCATCTCATCGAATCATCGGCCATCGATCTGGGCGATGGCTTCACCTTCGTCACCGTCCGCTCGGTCCTTCCGATCTCCGGCGCGGAAGGACAGTTCCTGCGCCTGAAGGTGGTGCAAGCAAATCCATAGGACCCTACTCAAAGACCTCCCACCCGGGCCAACGATCCTTTGGCCCCTTGATGAGCTCCTCGTAAGGCGGCTTGACCTTGGGCCAGGAGGTCGGACGGATCTTGACGATGCGGCCGGGACGAAATCCTTCGAGCACGAGGTCAACCTCGAAGCGAACCTGCATCCCACTGCAGCCAAAAGGAAGCGGGCCTTCGAGACGACTCACTTTGACGAGAGCCCCTTCCATCCCGTCGTGGTCCGGCCACCAGGTCCGCAGGGTTGTCTCGGCCGCCGCCATCTGCGCACCCGCTCCTTCCTTGAAATCGGCGTAGAGTGATGCCGCTCTTCCCCCAAACAAGCTCGCGGTAACCACGGCCTGCCCGGATGGTCCATGCTCCACCTCATCGATCAAGGCGGGCATCCACCGCGTCTTGACGTGGCGGATGTTCTTGCCGGTCTGACCTTTCACTGCCGTGGCCACCGCACCCTCGTCGAGCCACAAGTCGGAGAGGTGAAACTGCTCGTAAAGATACCTTGGGTGCCAAGTCAGCCCGACTTGAACCTGCGTCGGTCCGAGGTTCCTCGTGCCCTTTGCGGGCCAGGTGCCGTCGGCGATGAGATCGCCAACCCCAAGAAGCTCCCGACCCCGCCAGATCCGGGTCGAATCGTCCATCGTCAAGACATGCTCTCCCTCCCAACCGTCATCGCCTTCCCGCCTGACGGTGAGAGCTCCTCTGCTGCCCTCTATTTGAACCTCCTTGAGTTTCCATGGTCGATTCTCCCGAAGAGACAAACTCATCTGGTCCTCCAGCAGCAAGGCATGGTTTTCGGGAGGGCGGGTAGGGTCTCTGCGCCCACCCCGGATGACGGGAACGACCGAGATCTTCGGGTCCGGCGGCAGGAAAAAGCACCCGGTCAGGACGGTCCCGAGTGGAACGTCCTTCAACGAAGCCGGCGCGCCGCGATAGCGTACCACCCCGTCGGGCAGCAGGGCAAAGTGGTGGAGTCCGGCCTCCTCATAATAATCCTCGACATGCAACCGCAGACTGCCGCGTCGGTTGACATGATCGACGAAGACCAATTCACCCGTGTAGATCTTCCCCCTCTCCAAAGGAGTAAAGGTCCCGGGACTTGGCCGGAAGGGCTCCTGCGCGGAAACCAGGGCAACCGCAAAGAGCCAGGCGATCGAAGCGAACTGTTTCATCCGAGGTTCAGGGCTTGGTGACTGTCGGCAAAGCGTTCCGCCTTGACTCCCATCTTGCCCGCCATCGTCAAGAGAAGATTGCTCATGTGCGCATCCGCATTCGCGGGTCGGCTGCAGAGGCGATAGTGGGTGCCTGGATCGTCGAGATGATACCCGTCGAAGTGGCCCTCATTCAAGTCGAGGTGGCGGCCGTGCCGGATGCCGAGCCCGCTCCCGCCTGCGAGGACGAGAGGCAAGTTGGCATTGCCATGACTGTGACCGTAAGACATCCCGCTCCCGAAAAGAGCCATCGTGGTATCCAGCAAAGGCCGACCGATTGGGTCCTTGGTTTCGGCGAGGCGCCCGAGGAAGTAGGCGAACTGCTCGACCGCGAAGGCATCGCTTTGGGTGAGCTTCTCCATGTGCTCGGCATCGCCATTGTGGTGGCTGAGCTGGTGGCGCGACTGGGAAATGCCCAACTCCGGGACCGGTAGGCCCTGCCCTTCCGATCCACTGCAAAAAGTCGCCACGCGCGTGACATCGGTCTGAAAAGCGAGGACCATGAGATCATACATCGTCCGGAAATACTCCCCGGCCTGAGTCTGGGGAACATTCTTGTCGGTACGACGGCGGTCGTCGGGCGAAACCTCGGGCCGCGGGATGTCGAGCCAGGCATCGGCTCGATCAGTACGAACCTCGGTCTCCCGCACCGAGGTGAGGTATTGGTCCAGACGTCCCTTATCGTCCGCCCCGATCTTCTTCTCGAGTCGGCGGACTTCCTCAAGGTTGGCATCAAGGACGCTTCCCTTTCGCCGCAAGGCCCGGCGTTGAGCCCCCGTCCCTTCTTGGGGCACTTCGAAAAGGAAGGAGAAGATCTCCCGGCAACGGTTCATGGCCGGCAGTTGGACCCCGTCGGCAGTCCACGCCAGCGCGGATCCCCGGGTGGCAATCTCAAGCGAGTGAAAGCGGGTCTCTTTCGAGGTCACCTCGGCCATGAGTTGATCCACCGAAACCGTATTGCGGTCGGTGGGTCCGAGCTTGCCGCCGGTGAGCCAAATCTGTTCACAGTTGTGATGGTGCCCGAGTCCTCCGGGATGATACATCCCACTGATCGGCGTGACCACGTCGCGGAGTTTCTCAAGCGGCTTCAAACTACGGGAAAAATCGTAATTCCCCCCCGACTGGACGATCTGGTAATCGAGCGTGTTGACGCCATTGGGGAGGTAGACGAAGACACTGCGGGCCGGAGCCGCTTCGGGCCGGTCGGCAGCCCGCAAGGGCCTCATGCAATCAAGAATGGGGAGGGCGATGAAGCTGCCCAAGCCGCGCAGGGCATACCTGCGGTTGATCAGCCACGATTGGGTTTGGATATTGCTCATGAGGTCATGGGGCACGGGATTCAGCGTCTTTGGAAAAGGTCGGAGAGGGCCACCGTCCGGATCACGTCCTTCAAGCGATACTCTTTCTGCTTCGCCGTTTCAACGATCCTTCGAATGTCCTCGCCGTCGTCCACGGTAAGGACCCGACGCAAGGCGTAGGTTGCAAGATGCTCGACAAAGGCCTGGAGAAAACGATCGCGATCCGCGAGCACGAGTTGTTTGAAGTCCTCGGCATCCTGAAAGGTTCGGCCATCGGGCAAGGTGCCGCTGGCATCCACTTCCGGGTCTCCGCCCACCCCGTTTTCGACGCGCTCATGGGTGCGCCACTGGCCGACCGCATCGTATTGATCGAAGGCCAGGCCGAGCGGATCGATTTTGCGATGGCAGGCTGCGCAGTTCGCGTCGCTGGCGTGGGCCTGGATGCGCTCCCTGATCGTGGCCTTGGGGCGGTCGGGCGGGTTGGGCTCAATGGGATCGACATTGGCAGGCGGCGGAGGCGGGGTTTTCCCGAAGATCGCCTCACTGACCCAAACGCCACGATGCACCGGACGATGTCGCGTGCCATCCGAGGTCAATCCGAGAATGGCACCCGAGGTGAGCAAACCGCCGCGGTGATCAGTGGGCTTCAGCGCAACCCGCTGGAAGCCCGATTTTCCGGGATCAGGAAGACCGTAGAAGCGAGCCACCCGGGAATTGACCATTGTCCAATCCGAATCGATGAACTCATCGACCGGCAGGTTGTGGCGGAACACCTCCCGGAAGTAGTGCATCACCTCGTCGTGCAAACTGGCTTCCAGCCAAACGTCGTATTCCGGGTAGAGTGCTTTGTCGGGCGGGAACATCCCGAGACGATGAAGTTGGAGCCACTGGCGGGGGAAGTCCTCGAGGAAGCGCGTGATCTTCCCATCCGACAACATCCGGTCAACTTCGGTGGCCAGCCCACTTCCGCTCAGTTTCCCCTCCGCCGCCCTGGCCGAGAGGACTTCATCGGGCATCGAACTCCAAAGGAAGTAGGAAAGGCGGGAGGCGAGCTCGTGGTCGTTCAACCGGTCGCGGGGAACGAGATCTCCTTCGACGAGATAGGTGAAGTTTCTGGAAGTGAGGACTCCGAGCAAGGTTGCCTGGAAAGCCGAGGTCACCGTCTCGCCCGCCGTCCTTTCCGAACGATAGAGCGAGAGATATGGCTCCAATTCATCGCGGGTGACCGGACGTCGCCAAGCTCTTGTGGCGAAGCGTTGCAGCAGCCCGGCGACTTCGTCGAGATCCGCCTCCGCGGTTGGGAGAACGCGGTCACGTCGCGCCTTTTCCTGGTCGGTAACGATGGGTCCTTCCCATTCGATCCAGTCGAGCAGGACCATCGGGTAGATCCCATTTCCGGCCTCGTCGAACATCTTGGGAGCGACCGGATTGAGAAGGGCAGTTTCGCTGCTATGGGTGAAAAGGTAACTCGGACTTGAGAGGGCATTGCGATAGTGCCCGCCCTTGCGGCGATCAATCCCGTGAGTGGCAACGACGTGGAATTCCAGATCGGTCGGCATCTCCAGGAAGACCTCAAACTCCACCACCTCGGGATCATCCTCGCTGCCACGGAGATCCATTTCGACCCAGCCTTCGTTCGCAGCTTCAGCAACTCTGGGCCCGATCCGCAGGTGGGCAATCTCTCCGCCGGGCGGACGAATCCCGCTGACCTTCATCCGGGCGCGGTAGAGCCCACTCTGTGGCGACCCGGCCTCCCCAAACCAATTGGCCCGAAAGGCTGGCTGCAGCCGACCCGGGAAAAGTAGCATGCGCAGGGGACGTTTGATCCCGAAGCGATCGAGCAGTTTCTGCGCCTCTTCTCCGCCTCGATAGCGGAGCTCCGCCGCGCTCTTGCGAACCGCCTTCGCCTCAATTTCCGTTTCCGGGAAGGCCCGGGAGATCACAGTCTCCGCAGCCCGATAGTAGCGCTCGACATGGGAAGGTGACAGGGTGAGTTGCGACCCGATGCGTTCGTATCCCTGCCACAATGGATCGGCATTGAGCGCCCCGGGTCGGGTCGGGTCATACCTCACCCCGAGCAGGTCATAAATCGTGTTTTGATACTCCCGGCGGCTGAGTCGATCATGGGCCACCGGCGGACGGGCCGCCATGCGCGCCGCCCGCCCTTCCCGGATCTTTTGATCCAATTCACCAATCACCTCGGCGATCTCATCCTGGCTGGGACGCGGTTCTTCTTCCGGCGGCATCTCCCCGGCATTGATGCGCTCGACGATCTCCGCCCACAGGTGACCGTCGGTCCCCGACTTGAAATCGCGCGAGAGTTGGTCGATGCGCAAATCGCGCTTGGCCTTGTCCGGCCCGTGGCAGGCAATGCAATGCTTGGTCAGGAAAACTTCAAAACCGCTATCAGCTTCGGCCCACCCGGGAAAGAACGTGAGAAGTCCTCCACCTGTCCAAAGGATCCACTGTTTCATGCCGACACAAGCTCGCTTTCCTTCACTGGCCCGGGGCTTTGACTGGCGGAACGACCAGCTTGCGGCACCAGATGTTGCGGAAACGGACGGGATTGCCGTGGTCCTGAAGCTGCAAACCTCCCGACGGCGTCTTCCCACCGGCTTCGACGAAGCACTGGGTCACAATGCCGTTGTGCAAGACCGTGATCGATCCCGGCTGGATGACCTTCCCGTCCGACCCCTTCTTTTCGCGTAGGCAGATGATGTCGTAAGTCTGCCACTGTCCGGGACCGCGGCTGGCATTCACAAGAGCGACACTTCGCTTGTAGAGCGACGAAGCCTGCCCATCAGGATAGGTGTCGTTTTGAAAAGAATCGAGGACCTGCACCTCGGGGTATCCGCCGAGGAAGACGCCGCTATTGCCGCGGCCCTGGCTGTTGCCCTTCACCTCTGCCGGAGTGCACCATTCGAGGTGCCATTGGCAGTCACCCTCGACCTGGTCACGGGTCTGGATCGAGCCGGTGCCGCGCACCACTTCCATGTAACCATCCTTGACGAGCCACCTCGCGGCATCCTCACCTCCCTTGCCGCGACCCTGCCACTTCGAGAGATCACTGCCGTCGAAAAAGATGATGGCATCCGAGGGCGGGGCTCCGGCCTTCTCCTGCGTGGTGTGGCCGGGCGGCGTGATGACGGCGGGACGCTGCTCGTTGATTTCCTCCTTGGTCCAACGCCCAGCCTCAGAGACCGGGAGCGGATCGTCAGCCGACAAAAAAGACAGGCTTCCAAGAAACAGGGTGAGAGCGAGTGATGGTTTTTCTTTCATGGGAACAATGATTTAGGGTTGAAGAATCAGGAGGGTTCGAGTCCGCGCACGCCGCCTTGGGTGCTGCTGCCAAAGGAGTCAATCTCGACACCCATGCGTTGCGCCAGGGGCACGAAGAGGTTGGCAAGCGGGGTGTTGCTCTGGGAATCGTGGGCCACGTAGGCACCATGACGATACCCGCCGCCAGCCACGATGATGGGGAGGTTGCGCCAGTCGTGCGACGAGGCATTGCCCAAGTTGGAACCAAAGAGAACCGCGGTGGCATCGAGGAGATTTCCCCCGTCTTCGGGCGTGCTCTTGAGCCGGTTGAGGAAATCGTTGAAAGCCTCGAACTCCGCCGCTTCGATCAACTTCAGTTCGCTGATCTTGGCGTCGTCCTTGCCGTGGTGCGAAAGGTTGTGCCAATCTTGGCTCACGCCTTTGATGTTGCTCGGCGGTGAGTTGAGTGCACCGAGCCCGAAAGTCACCACGCGGGTCGAGTCGGTTTGCAAGGCGAGGGCGATGAGGTGATACATCTGGCGCTGTTTGGCGAGAATGTCGTTCTTGTCGGCAATGTCGACAGGCGCTTCCGCCTCGACCTCAGGCTTGGGCCGGGTGGCCCACTCGCCCGATTGCTCGAAACTTTTCTCGAGTTCCCGGATCGACGCAAAATACTGCTCGAGCTTCTCGCGGTCCTTGCGCCCGAGAGATTTCTCCATCCTGCGGGCATCATCTCTCACGGTGTCGAGGATGCTGTGACCGCGTTCAAGATCGGCGAGTTCCTTGGCCACTTCCTTCTCACTCCCGTCGATGAAAAGCATTTTGAAAACCTTCGACGGCGATTGCTCAGCCGGAATTTGGACGCCCGAGTCGGTCCACGACAGGGAATTGTGGGTCGTGGTCAGGGTGAGATGAGGCACCCGCGTCTTTCCCCGCAGGTGCTTCGCCATGATCTGGTCGAGCGAAATCGAATTCTTGAAACCCGCAAGCCCGGGTCGCTGCGCCGAGGTGAGCCAGGTCAGCTCGGAAGCGTGCCCATTATTGCCCGCCTGATTGGGGTGGGACAATCCGGAAAACAAGGTGAAGTCCGCGCGGTGGTCCTTGATTTTTTCCAGATAGGGCGTGAGGGCATAGTCGCGACCGGGAGTCGACGGGAAAAGTCCCGGACCGTGAAAGCCCAACGAGGCATTCATGGCCACAAATCGTTTCGCGGCAACCGACGCAGTCCGCGCCCCGAAAACCGGGCGCATCGCTTCCAGCGATGGCAGAGCAAGAGCCGTCCCGAGACCACGCAGGAAGTGACGACGCCCGAGAACCCGGCGAGTGGAAACAGAGGGGGCTTTCATTTGGATCGGAAGATCTTGGAGGAAATGGCGAGATGTAGCAAATCGCGAATGCGGTAACCCCCGAGAGCGCCCTTGGCCACGATGGCGGCAATTTCGGGGCGGTCGGAAAACCCCATCTCGCGGCCGGTCGCAAAAGTCAGGAGCTTGGTCACAAAATTGCGCGCGAGGCCCTCCTCGTCGGCCGCAAGGAGGTCACGAAACTCCCGGAAATCGGCGAACTCACGACCGTCGGGCAGGGCACCTGCGGAATCAACCTCGGGTCCCAGCCGGAAATGCACCTTGTGCCCACCCATCGGCCGCTCGACCCGGTCACCGCTGCCCAGCGAGCGGAAGCGCTCGCGGAATCCCCCGATGGGATTGAAGACCTCAAGGGCAAAACCGGGGGGGTCGATCTTGCGGTGACAAGCATTGCAGCTTTGTGAGTCACGGTGTTGATCGAGAATTTCACGCAGCGTCCGGGCCCCCCGAATGTCGGGTTCCACCCCCGGAATCCCGGGCGGCGGAGGCTGCGGTGAGTCGCCCAAAATTCGCTCCAGCACCCATACCCCACGCACCACCGGGGAGGTGTTGGTCCCATTGGCCGTCACTTTGAGAATGCTGGCCTGGGTCAGCAACCCGCCCCGCAAGCTGTCCCCAGGCAAGGCCACCTTGCGAATTTCCGGCCCCTCGACCGGAGCGAGACCGTAGTGTTCCGCCAACCGGCTGTTGAGCATGGCAAAATCGGATTTCACGATGGCTGACACGGGATGGTTCCCGGTGAAAAGTTCCTCCAGATAAGCCCGGGTCTCCGGCACAAGAGAATCACGCAGGTAATCATCGAATTCCGGAAAAAGCCTTTTGTCGGGAGCAGTGAAGTCGATCTCCCGCAGATCCAGCCAAGCATCGGCGAAGTCAGCGATGAAGCGATCAAATTCCCCCCGCGCCATCAAACTCTCCGTCTGTTCGCGCAGGCTGCTTCCAGGCAGGTCCGCCTGCGCAACGGTCCGATTCAGGAACAGAAACAGTCGATTAGCGAGAGCTCGTTTGTCGAGTTCGCCGACCTTCTCCTGCAGGAAAAGAAAGTGGGGCGAGACAAAAACCGCAGCCAAGGCAGTGCGCAAGGCCGATTCGAAGGATTCCCCCCGCACCCGCTCCTTTTGGAAGAGGGTCACATATGAAGAAAGATCACCCTTATCGACCGACCGACGCCATGCCTTTGTGGCCACTCGCTGCAGCGAGGAAATGGCCGCGGCCTCTTCATCTTCCACCACCACCTCAAACTTTGGCCGATACCACGGCTTCTCACGATCCTTGGGATTGCCCGGCATGATTTCCCGACGATTCAAACCCTCAAAAATCAACTGGTGTCCGCGTGATGGAAATTCCTCCACCAGCGGCCCCCTGAGAGAAGCGGAAACAAAGGCGAACCCGGGACCCTCGTAGTCCCCGATCTCCTTTGGCCGCGGGTGGGGAAAGATGAGGTCGCGAGGTTCCACCACCAGCATGTAGCCTTCCTCGACCCACTGCCGAAAGCGCACCGTCGTCGGATTGCCGGGAAGAAAAGCCGCGTAACGATAAACGGGCTTGTCGCTTCCCCGGGCGTAGCTTTCCCCGCTGATCGAACACACCACCGGCTTGTCCGACTGGTGAGCATACCCGGTCACCTCGATCTCATACCACCCGGAGATTGGCACCCCGGAATTGCGCAGAAGTCCGCTGGGATAGCCTCCGCCCTCGAAACGCACAATCGCTCCGTCAGGGAGCCTCTTCCACTGCTTGCCAATCGATTTCTCGATCTCACTTTCGCGAAATTCGGCCGCGATGACCTTGGGCTCGGGCCGGGCGAGGTCCCTCTGGATGGCGGTATCAATGACCAACCGGGCGGCCTCAAGATAACGCTCGAGGTGCATCCTGGAAAGCCCGAGAGCCTCGCCCACGGTGTCAAATTCATGGGACCTTCCGTCTTCCGGCAACCTCTCCGCCAGCCTGAGCTTGGTTCCGAAAAGGTCGTTCATGGTGTTCTCGTATTCCCGGCGATTGAGTCGCCTCAGCACCGTCCCCTTCTCCGCTTCATGCGCCCGCGACAAAGCCGGCGCAAGATAACCCGTAAACTCCGCCAATTCCTCGGGGGCTGGGCGCTCCTTGACCTTCTGCGGAGGCATCTCCCCGTTGCGAACCCGGTCGTAAATCAACTCCCACCGAGCGAAGTTCGCCCGGTCCGACAGGTCCACTTTCAGGGCCTCCAGATCCAGCCCGCCCTTGTCCTGCCCGTCGCCATGACAGTCGTAACAATACCCTTCAAAAAAAGACGACAGGCTCCCCTCGAATGCCTGAGCCACCCCAGTCAAGGCAAGCCCCATCAAGAGA
>JALQTQ010000006.1 GCA_023263995.1 Akkermansiaceae bacterium
GGATAAAATCGCCTCGACGCGATTTCTTCACCCATCTACCACAGGGGCAGAGATGGCGACCGGACTATCGAACAAACTAGCGGGGCAGATTGGCGAATACCTGGTTTGCGCTGAACTTGGGCGTCGAGGGCTGATTGCGACCACATTTACTGGCAACGTTCCCGAGTATGACCTCTTGGTATGCAACCACGCTCTGGGTACTGTCCCGGTTCAGGTGAAGACGACTCGAGGGAACAACTGGCCAAGCAGTGCAGATCGCTGGTTAAATCTGGAGATCGACGACAAGAGCAAGAGACAGATCAATCATGGCCCCATAGAGATCAGTAATCCCGACCTTATTTTCGTTTGCGTGGCCTTGGGGAAGGAACGATCCAGGGACAGGTTCTTCATTTGTCGCAAGCGGGATATCCAAGCTGCGTGCATCGCCTCGTACAAACGATGGATGGATCCAAAAGGATGGATCAGGCCCCGTAATTACAAGTCACTCGACAATCGTTATCTGATCGAGGACATGCTGAAATACGAGGAGAATTGGGAACTCATTGAAGAACAGCTCAACGGGTAGTAGGCGTGAGACGGAGGGAAAAACAGGCGAGTGAATCAGACCCTCCGCAGAGCTTCACCGTTTTCTCAGCTTCCGGATCATCGCGACGAGCGACAGGATGCCGACCAGCAGGCCGACACCCAGGGAAGCCACCCGCAGGTGCCACTCGATTTGCTGCTGCATCGAGGTGATGACTCCGAGGACGGGAGAGGCGGTGCCAACAATGCCGCGAAGGACGAAGTCGATGTCTACGGGATGGCGCATCGGTTGAGGGGCGGTGTCAATCGCCGCCCTCTTCAAATGAGGTCAGTATTTGATCCGCTGCATCGGTAGTTTGTCGCCTTCGAAGGGGACGATTTCACGGATGGTCACCACGCCGCTGCCGGACGACGGGCTCCCGAGCGAGTCGAGCGAGGCCACGACGCGTGCACTGTTGGCCTGGAAGGCATTGGGCCCACCGCTGTGGTTGATCTCCTGCCAGATGGAGATGATCGTGTGACCGTTGCTCGGCTTGTAGAAGAGGCTCAGGTCATCCCCTTTGTGGAAGAAGATGAACTTCACGTTGGTGATCGCGCCGATGTTGGCCCAGGCCGATTGCGAGGCGGTGCCTCCCTTGCGGAGTTCAATGATTCGGGCTTCGATGTTGGAGCCATTCTTCCGGACTTCGAAGCCCGCGTAGTGGGTGTCTTTGATCGTGCTGTTGGTGCCGAAGAAGGCGCTGAAGACCTGCTCGGTGGACAGGGTCACCGGGTCGAGATCAAGGAACAGGCCCCGGTATCGCTCGGTTGCAAAGGAGATGGTGTTGCCAGAGTCGAGTAGCGGCCACTCGAACTGGAGGGCGGCCTGGCTGCCGTTGGTCGAATCAGCAAATCGTCTTACTTGTTCCGTTTGAGACATCGTCTCGCCATGTCGGAGGTGGCTCGTCTATCTTCTTCGTGAACCGCTAGGGCGTCCTTCCGAGGTGGCCACCTCGGAAAGACGCAAGAGAGGTCAGACCGTAAATCGTCTCGTGAAATTTCCCTTCACGTTGCCAGCTTGGTCGGCCTCTCTTTTCGCATTCAGATCTCGAACAGTTGATTGTGCCAAGATCCATTTCCATGAATCTTCGAGCCCGAAATCGTAAAACCGAGAATGAGGCATCCTCTGTGGTTTTCAAACCCATAACTTCACAAAAATGATTCCTCACAATTCGACCAATTGGGTCGGCATCGACGTCTCAAAGAGACAACTCGACCTCGCCTCATTACTCCCAATCACAAAGCTTCCCAAGACTTTGCCAAACACCCCTCAAGGGCATCAGAAGCTACTCAGAATCCTTTCCTCTCAACCGGACTCAAAGGTCATTCTTGAATCGACTGGTGGCTATGAACAGGGGCTTCTCCAGGCTC
This sequence comes from Akkermansiaceae bacterium, assembly GCA_023263995.1. Taxonomy (GTDB): domain Bacteria; phylum Verrucomicrobiota; class Verrucomicrobiia; order Verrucomicrobiales; family Akkermansiaceae; genus SW10. The sequence goes on from JALQTQ010000006.1 coordinate 1,933, forward strand.
TCAGTGATCAAGGTATCCACGCTTCTCGGATCAATCCACTTCATGCCCGTTCCTTTGCCAGAGCGACGGGATTGCTTGCAAAAACGGACCAACTTGACGCCCAGATTCTCGTCCAATATGGCGCGGCTCTTCAACCAGCGGCAACGGCTCCACTCGACCCAGAACGCCAACAACTTCAAGACCTCTTAAAGTATCGTCAGCATCTTTACGATCAGCTTCATCGTGAAAAAATGCAGCTTGAACATGAGCACGGCAAAACGGTGATACGCATGATCAAAACTCGCATCAAGAGCCTTGAAAAACAAATCACCCAGCTCGCCCAAGAAGCCGAGGAGATGGCAAGAAACGCACCTACCCTTGCCCCCCTCCTAGAGATCCTGACAGGGGTGAAAGGGGTGGCCGCCTTAACTGCTCTTTCCCTTTTAGCTGCCATGCCGGAACTGGGACATCTGACTCGCAAGCAAGTGGCCGCCCTTGCTGGGGTTGCTCCCATGAACTACGACAGCGGAACGATGCGAGGGCAGCGTCGGGTCAAAGGAGGTCGTCGAGAGGTCCGCAAGGCGCTCTACATGGCAAGTCTCAGCGCCGCACGCCATGAACCCACCCTGAAAGATTTTTACGAGACTCTCAAGAAAAATGGGAAACCAACCAAGGTTGCATTGACTGCGGTCATGCGAAAACTCCTCATTCATCTTAATGCATTGATTAGAAGGCATTTTCAGGAATCTCAGCAAGTTTCTTAAAAAAATCAAAAACACAGTTGCTGGCATTATGTTTGCTGGGCATTATGTTTGTTATGTTTGGGTTGGGATCTCGAGGAAAGGAAAGTCCTCATCTTCCTGTGCCGGAAAAGCCAGCTTGACCATGTGGGCACTTTGCCGGGCGGACCAGCGGTTGACGGCCTGACTGCTTGGTTCCTGATTCTGAGAACGAGTCCCGCACTCACCGCCGTCCTTCATCTCGGTTTACGAAGCTTCCAGTATCCTGCGGCCAAGAGCACCAGCCCAAGGGTCACCACCAGCCAAAACATCCCGTGCTGACGATCACTTCCAGAATCGGCGAGCGGTTCTACCGGAGCTTCCCCGCGTTCCTTCGGTCGGGATGCCTGATTCTGTCTCCTTGCCTTGCTCTCAATCTCCGCCCGGAGCTTTTGAAATTTCGGAAGGAGATTCCCCTCGTTGTCATACGAAGAGACGAGGTAGGTGAACTTCTGCACTTCGGGGTCATACCCACGGTGCGGGCCGGGAATGGGCAGATGCTGCCACTTGGGAGGAAGTTGGATCGAGTAGGTGCCCCCCCATTCATTGTAACGGCGCAAACCCTGACCTCTTTTGTATTCCTGTGAGAAATGGACAAAAATCTGGATTTGTCCGAGAACCGCTTTCCCATTCAAGCTGACTTTGAGATCCCGGTCTGAGAATTGAACAGAGGCTCCTGCATGATCCCAATCCGGCATCCCGGGCTCTTTCTCGGGCCTGCCGATGACACCTTCTTTGCGGGAAGTCTTCAACACCACGCCAAGATCAACTGCCATCTGATTCAGACGATCGAGAGCTTCCGGCGGATACGGGCTTTCTTCGTAGGAGATCGTGCCATGAAGGAGCTTTCCATCCGGCGAACAGGTCATGGTCAACTCGCCGCGTTCAAAAAAGAGACTGCGATTGGTTCCCTCAAAACGAACGCGCGTGGCATAAAGATAGATTTTGATTCCGCTTCCCATGTGCCCGGAAGGATAAAACCCCTGTTCGTAAAGGTCCTCCACCCGAGGCTCGACTTTTAGGAGGAGTTCGCGCGTCGAGGCTTCCAGCGAGAGCATCAGGGATAAAAAAATCAGAGCAGCTTTCATTGTTTTCGGGGAGCTTCGAGGTGATCGGCCACCTTGATGGGAGCACCAAGAATGGGGAGGATTCTGGAGAACTCTTTCCCTCGTTCAGCCAAAAGGGGCATCACGGTCGTCTGCTTAAAATCGTCCGACTTGAGGCTCCAAGCTTTGATCACCCCATCGGATTGATAGAGTGCGTTGGGTAGGCCAGACTCGACCCACTCCCATCGTCGGCCTTGACTTCCGATGTTCTCGGTGCCCCCGTGAATCGCAGTGAATCGAACGCATCCGTCGAATGGCGATGGGGAAAGCGGTCCCGTCGCCCCAAGGAGAAGTCCGTTATGAACGTTCCCCATTTTAACGTAGGCAGGCTGAATTACCCTATTCTGTTCCTGATTAGCGATTTTCCTTCCCGACTCAATCAGGAGCAGATTGACACTCTGCAAGGAGTCTCCGTTCAGAAGGCGGGCACTTGCTTCAGCGATAATCTCCCAGGCAGAAAGAACATCTTCTTTGAGATTTTCCTGATCTCCGTTATCGTTTCGGTAGACGTAATCAATCGCATGAAACCCGCTTCTCAAGAATGCCTCATGCTGCCAGGCCAAATCAGCAAAGATCAAATAGCCTCCATGAAAAAGAGCGTATTGAAACTGCTGTAATCCATCGGCCGTTAAAGCTGATAACCCTGACTGCGTTCCGACGATATCAGCTGCAAACGAGAAATCCTCAATCCCATACTGGAGATCGCTCAAGCCCGCAATCACCTGACAACCCACAGTCCTTGCCAACCCAGCCCAATCCAACGCCCGATCGGTATCCCAACACTGTCGGTAGTAGTCGTAATACTCAGACATGGTTTCGATATTGTCGGTGTAGGAGAATCCACCTCCGAGATAATTTCCCACATTAATCTCATTGGATCCATACGGGACCAGCTCAGCCGGTTGACCAGGAGTGAGCTGGACCTGGTGATAGCCCAGCGGATCATCGTGGGTTTGTAAGCGGATCAAATACCGCAAGTCCATTTGCCATTGCAGCTTCGTCTGCTGTGTTGCGACCAGAAACGTCTGCTCATACGCCACATCGATGGTCCCTTTCTTCAATCGCCATTCCAGGGTGATTTTCCCCGGCCGCACGCCTTCCATCCAGAACTGGGCATTGTCGGGAATTTGCGAGGCTGAGCCATAGACGCTTTCACTTGGTTTCTTGTTGATGCCGCGAGTGACCAGATTGACGGGATCAAGGGTTTCGAAGTCATAGGGCTCGATCCCGTAGTAGTCGCCAAACTTTTCGTCCCCCCACTTGGCATAAAAGCGGACCTGCCCGCTCTCCGGGCGTCCGATGTCCGGGTCGAGGCGGTCGAGCTTTCTGATCGTGACCTCGGCTCCGTCCCAGAAGTGATCGGGCATGGCGGTGGGATGGATGCCAAACCATCCCGGATAGAGGTCGTCGGTGACGCGTTCGTCGTCGAGATAAAGGCCATCAAGATGGTCGCGTTCGGTATCGAGCCGGAGTTCTGAATTGCCCGATCCGGTTTTGCGATCCACGTCCGGAATGTCGTCGCAATCGGGAATGGCGTAGCCGGTGGTCGGGTCGATGCGCCCTTCATCAAAATCAGAGTTCACCGCCAGCACTTCCGGAGCCTTCAGGACCGGGATGAGTCGCCGCAGGGTGGTGCGATAGTTGCCTGCGGGGACCAGCTCAACATCCGGTCGCACTTCGAGGGTGTTGGAACTGCGCTGCCCGGCCGGGACGGTCATGGTGCGGAGGGTGACCCCCGCTTCCTCCACCCCACTCCCGGTGATGCCGAAGAGCCGGATCTCGTAGTCGCGGTCACTTTCACCGTCGAGTCGGGGAAGCTGATAAGCGGTCAGGGTCTCCTGCACCGAATAGGTCGGAATCTCGAGGAAAGGAAAGTCCTCATCTTTCTCTGCCGGAAAAGCCAGCTTGACCATGTGGGCACTTTGCCGGGCCGACCAGCGGTTGACGGCCTGACCGCTTGGTTCGGGATCGACCTGGGCATGGGTCATCCCGAGGCTGATCGACTGTTTCCAGTTCTTGAGGCGATCGGTGAAGGAGAATTTCCGGCTCAACCCTTCCCCATCGAGTGGAAACTCAAAGGAGGCATTTGCCTGTCGGAAGTCTGCCAAGGGGACTGGTTGCAGGATGGGTCCGCCAAGGGTCGGCTGGCTCCAGAATTGTTGGGTCCAGGTCCCCGGAATCGGAGCTCCCTGCGCCTGCATCACTTCGCTGAACAGATAAACCGACTCGTAGACCTGAGTGAGCAAGAGGGGTCCAGCCTGGGCAATCTCATCCGATCCCGGCTGATCGGCGGTGTTGGGATCGAGGCCCAGGGTCGTTTCATCGAGATCGATGATGCCATCGCCGTCGAGGTCCACGAGGTATTTCACGTCTTCCTCATAGACCAGCGGATCACTCCCAAGGACACAAACTTCGTAATCATCGGAAGCCCCGTCGCCATCAGCATCGCCCACGGGAGCATTGGCCATCCACCGGATGCGGAGATACATCGCGGTCGCTGAATCATCGCAGTCATACCAGAACGGGACCAGTTGATCCTGGCCCCGGTGGGAGAAGTCGAGGTATTCCCAGTGCGTCAGGTCGGTGGAGAACTGGACGAAGTAGGCCGCATCGAGTTCCCCGTACCAAGTGAGGTCAAAGCCGCTGGGATCGTCGGGAACGAGGATGGGATTGCTGTGATGGGGGCCGCTGGCCTGCCCGGATCCCGGTGACGCGGTCAGGAAAAGACCCAGAAGCCAACCGGCCCGGCCTGATTTGTGAAATGGTGCACGCATGACCTTAGCGGTTGGAGTTGGCGGCTCTTTCTCCCGCTTCGACGGGCTGGGGCTTGATGCCATAACGAATCACCAGGTCCTTCGGCTGGCGCTTTTCGGCCTCCAGCCGGGCCTGCCGGGCTTGGTCAACCCGCTTTCGCTCCTCCCGATGGAATCTCAACTCGGCCTGATGCGAAGCGACATGGCGGTGGAGAGCCCGCATGAAGAGTCTGGCGGCGGGATCAGGGGGGTATCACTCCGCTCCCAGCGGGGGCAAGAGGTGATAGGCGGGGGCACTCTCGGCCGCCGCACGAAGGGATGACGGCGGCCTCGTGTCGGAATCCACCCGATCCGGATCCAGGCTGCCGGGGAGGCAAATCAAGCGATAGCGGGTGCCATCAGCCACAAAACTGAACCCGGTGCCAAAGAGCGACCAATCAAGATTGGACCAACACCGGTGGCGCTGCATCCCTGCCTTCTCGCTGGTCGACCACCAGGTGACCAGGGAGCGGCCATCGGGACCAGTGGCCGGATGGACCACGAAGCTCCGCTCTTCAAGCGGGGCGCGGCCGGGGTGATGCTCCGGCATCTTGTCAGGGGCGACAACGGGCACTGGTTCAACCTCGGGAGCCCCTTTGCTCGACGGGTGATCAAAGACCACCTCTTCCATGATAATTTCACGGCCCCGCTCAATCAGGGCCGTCCGTTTCACCACGCGAGGATGGGCAGACGGGGGATCCGAGTCCTGACCCACCGTCCAAGAAAGGGACAGAGCAAAAAAGGAACCGACCAACAAGACTAACCGCTGCGGGAGTCTTCTTAATTGTCTCATTTTCAGTTTCTAATCCCAAAACACATTCCCGCAAGTGAGAGTGAGAAAATATCTAAAAAACACCGGTCTAATGATCAGGAAAAGGATGGCCTTCAGGTGCGCGCCGGCGCTCCGACGCTCAAATCCTCCCGGGTTTTTGCTACAAATCAGGCGTTTTGGCCGTATCTTTCCACGTCGACATGATCCGGAAATTCCTCGCCCTGATCCTTGCTCTCCCGGTGGCTTCCACGCTGGCCCGGGAGGAGCCACGCATTGATTTCAACGAGCAAATCCGCCCGCTTCTGACCAAGAACTGCACCACCTGCCACGGCGGGGTGAAGAAGGCGGGTGACGTCTCCTTTCTCTATCGCGAAGACGTGCTCGGCAAGGGCGAATCGGGCCGACCGGTGGTCGTTCCCGGCAAACCCGGGGAATCCGAATTGCTGCGCCGGATCAGGACCGACGATCCGGACGACCGCATGCCGCCGCCGGATCACCATCCCGAGCCCCTGCCACCGGGCGACGTCGCCTTGTTCGAGAAATGGATCGCGCAAGGTGCCGAGTGGGGCGACCACTGGGCCTACGTCAAACCGACCGAACCGGCCCGACCCGAGGTGAAGGACCCCGCCTGGCCCCGGACCTCGTTCGATCACTTCATCCTCGCTCGCCTGGAAGCGGAGGAATTGAAGCCGGCCCCGCCGGCCCCGCCCGCTGACTGGCTGCGCCGAGTCAGCCTCGACCTCACCGGACTGCCCCCGACCTTGGAAGAACGCGACGCCTTTGAGACCGCCGCCGCGCAGGACTTGGAGCAGGCAAAGGCCGAAGCTGTCGACCGCCTGCTCGCCTCGCCGACTTACGGGGAACACCTCGCTGCGATGTGGCTCGACCTGGCCCGCTACTCCGACACCTTCGGGCTGGAAAAGGACCCTCATCGGGACATCTGGCCCTACCGGGACTGGGTCATCCGGGCCTTCAACGAGGACCTTCCCTTCGACCTGTTCACCATCAAGCAACTCGCCGGAGACCTCATCGAAGACCCCGCGCCCGATGACCTCATCGCGACCGCCTTTCACCGCAACACCCAGAACAACACCGAGGGCGGAACCGACGACGAGGAGTGGCGCATGGCCGCGGTGATGGACCGGGTGAGCACCACTTGGACCGCCTGGAATGCCACCACCTTCGCCTGCGTGCAGTGTCACTCGCATCCCTACGAGCCCATTCCGCACGAGGACTACTACCGCTTCCTCACCCTCTTCGACCAATCGGAAGACATCGATCAGAACAACGATTGGCCCAAGACCAAGGTCGCCCACGACCCGGCAAGGCAGGGCGAAGCGGTGGCCCTGGAAAAGGAAATCGCCACCACCCGGAAGGCTCTCAACAACCGCGCCCGCGAAGTCGCCGGGCAAATCAAGGACTGGTCGCTTTTCAAATCCACCTCGGCAGCGGCCCAACCCGACACCGGAAAGGTCGCGCAAAATGACCAGGGCGACTTCCTTTCCTCCGGGACCAACCCCACCCGTGCGGTCTTCACCCTGACCGGAGAGGCCAGCCCCTTCGCGGCCCTTCGCTTCCAGATCCTCCCGCTCTCGGATGACCCGAAGCAATGGGAGGAGCAAGGCGCGGTCGCATCCCAGATCGAGGCTCACCTGGTGAAGTCCGATGGTTCTCGTACTGTCATTTCCTTCTCCGAGGTCGTGGCTGATTTCCTCGCCGGGCCCTATGATCCGAACGACAGCCTGAAGAAGGGCGCCAGTGGATTCGGCGAATTCCCCACCATGAAGCAACCCCGCACGGCGTGGCTGGTTCCGACGGAACCCGTCGTCCCCGCCGAAGGCGACCAGCTCGAACTCACCATCCGTCACGCGGCGGTGTGCAATGGCAACAACCAGAACTGTGTGCTGCGCCGCTTTAGCGTCGAGCTCTCCAACGATCCGTCCCTCGTTTCCTTCCTCAACCGTCCGGAACGCGCCGCCGCCTGGCAGACCCTCGATGAGCTCCGGAAGCGCTACCAGGCCATCCCCGGGATGACCATCCCCGTGATGCGGGAACGCAGCGAAGCCGCCCGCCGTCCCACCCGCCTCTTCATTCGCGGCAACCGCAGCACCCTCGACGAGCTGGTCCAGCCCGGCTTACCTACCCTCTTCGGGGAAAAGGCAAAGGCTGCGGACCGCCTCGACATGGCCCGCTGGCTCGTCGGGCCGGACAACCCCCTCGCCGCCCGGGTGCTCGCCAATCGGCTCTGGGCCTCGATGTTCGGCATCGGCCTTGTGGAAACGCTCGAGGACTTCGGCAGCTCGGGCACCCTGCCCAGCCACCCCGAACTCCTCGACCACCTCGCCCTGCGCCTGCGGGACCACCATCAATGGCACCTCAAGCCCTTCCTGCGCGAGATCGCCCTGTCCGCGACCTACGGGCAGGACAACAAGACCGACTCCTCTCTTCTGCAACGCGACCCCCGCAACCGCCTCCTCGCCCGCGGACCGCGGCAACGTCTCACCGCCGAGATGGTTCGCGACCAGGCTCTGGTCGTCTCCGGCCTCCTCACCGAGCAAGTCGGCGGCAAGCCGGTCTACCCGCCGCAACCCGACGGCATCTGGCGCAGCGTTTACAACGGCCAGACCTGGACCACCTCGACCGGCCCCGACCGCTACCGCCGCGCCATTTACACCTACCGCAAGCGCACCTCGGGATACCCGGCGTTCCTCACCTTCGACGCCCCCACCGGCGACGTCTGCACCGCCCGCCGCATCGCCACCAACACCCCGCTGCAGGCGCTGGTGACCCTCAACGACCCGGCTCACCTGGAATTCGCGCAAGCCCTCGCCCGTCGCATGGCCGCCCACGCCCCCGACCTCCCGCCCCGCCTTGCCCACGGATGGGAAATCGTCACCCTGGAAGTCCCCGATCCCGAGACCCTCGACACCCTGACCCGCCTCTACCAGGACGCCCTCGCCGAGATCAAGGCCAACCCCGGCGACACCGCCAAGCTGGCCGACTCACCAGAGCAGGCCGCCCTGGTTCTGGTCGCCAACACCATCCTCAACTCCGACGCCGCCCTGAACCGATGATCGACGCCTCCCAGCAACTCCAGCACGACCACCTCCAGCACCAGACCCGACGCCATTTCCTGCATCAGGGATCGCTCGGGCTGGCCGGGATGTGGCTCGCCAGCCAAAGCGGGACGGTCTCCGCCGCCTCCCTCGCCAAGGACCCCGCCCAACCCTTTGCGCCCGCCCCTTCACACTTCGCCCCCAAGGCCAAGCGGGTCATCTACCTCCACATGGCCGGTGGCCCCAGCCAGCTCGAACTCTTCGACCACAAACCCGAGCTGACCAAATACGACGGCAAGGACTGCCCCGCTGAGTTCCTCGAAGGCAAGCAGTTCGCCTTCATCCAGGGTGTTCCCAAGATGCTCGCCTCGGTCTTTCCCTTCCATCAGGCCGGCCAGTCGGGCCAATGGATCTCCGACCGCCTGCCCCATTTTGAGAAGGTCATCGATGAGGTGTGCGTCATCAAGTCGATGTGGTCGGACCAGTTCAACCACGCCCCCGCCCAGCTCCTCCTCCACACCGGCAGCCAAAATCCCGGGAGTCCGTCGGCCGGGGCCTGGACGACCTACGGACTCGGAAGCGAAAACCAGAACCTCCCCGGCTTCATCGCCCTGACCTCGGGCGGCAAGAACCCCGACGCCGGCAAGTCGGTCTGGGGATCGGGCTTCCTGCCCTCGGTCTACCAGGGGGTGCAATGCCGGTCCGAGGGCGACCCCGTCCTCTTCCTCGGCAACCCCGAGGGGGTTTCCCGCAACCTGCGGCGACGCTCGCTCGACGCCCTCTCGGAGCTCAACCAACGCATCGCCACCGAGGTCGGCGACCCGGAAACCCTCACGCGCATCGCGCAATATGAGATGGCCTTCCGGATGCAGATGCACGCCTCTGAAGCCTTCGACATCTCCAAGGAACCCAAGCACGTTCACGAGGCCTACGCCACCCAACCCGGGCGTGAGTCATTCGCCAACAACTGCCTCCTCGCCCGTCGCCTCGCCGAGCGCGGGGTCCGCTTCATCCAACTTTTCGACTGGGGCTGGGACTCCCATGGCACCGGACCCAACACCGACCTGCGCGATGGCTTCGTCAAGAAGTGTCAGGAGATCGACCAACCGATCGCCGCGCTCCTCACCGACCTCAAACAACGGGGCCTCCTCGACGACACCCTCGTCATCTGGTCCGGGGAATTCGGCCGCACCCCCATGCGGGAAAACCGCGGGGGAAAAACGATGCGCAATGTCGGTCGCGACCACCACCCCGCCGCCTACTCGCTCTGGATGGCCGGAGGCGGGGTGAAGCCTGGCTTCTCGTATGGCGAAACCGATCCCCTCGGATACGAGGCCGCCATCGACCCGGTGAGCGCCCATGACCTGCACGCCACCCTGATGCAACTCCTCGGCTTCGACCACAAACGCTTCACCTACCCTTTCCAGGGCCTCGAACAACGCCTCACCAACGTGACCAAATCATCGCGGATCCTGCACGAAGTCATCGCGTGATTTGTAGATTCACCCCACCCCTGGTTCGTGCTATCAGACCGGCTATCGTGAAAAAGAACGTCCTCATCCATCTCGCCTGGGGCTTGATTGCGGTCGTCACCTTTGTGACGGGGCAGCGCCTTGCCTCATCATCCGAGGAAGAACAGGAGACTTCGTCGGAACGATCCTCCACCACCTTTCCCACACGCCGAGCGGCGCGAGGGGAAGAAAACGACGAAAACGGGAACCCGTCGGGCCGCCGCTCCCGGGCGGACGGAAGGACAACGAACGGAGACCTTCCCCTTACCGAAGTGGCCACCCATTTCAAGACTGGCAATCTCGTCGAACGCCGACTCGCCTTCGCCGAAATCCTCAAGAGACTCACCCCGGAGAATGCCCGTGAGCTCCGCGAACTCGTCGCTGACCTGCCCCAGGACTCTCCGGAATTCCGCGAATTTCACTATGCTTGGGGCGCGGTCGCCGGTCAGGATGCGGTGATCCATGGCAAGGAGACTCCCAAGAGGGACATGGCGGCGGCTTTGGCCGGATGGGCCTCAAAAGATCCGACATCAGCCATGACCTATTTCGATTCACTGAGTCCCGCCGAGCAAAACAACGGGGCCCTGATGAAGTGGGGGGCCGCCTTCGGGCTGGCCGATGCCGACCCGTCCCTTGCCGCCGAATTTGCCGCGATCCGTGCTGAGGGAGGCGACAAGGACGCGGCCAAGATGATCAACATCGCCTCCGCAGCCATCCTCCGCAATGACGATCCCGAACAAGCGGCCCGATGGGCCTCGGACCTACCCGGCGGGGAATTGCAAAACACCGCCTTTCGCCATCTCGCCGGGGAGTATGCCAAGGAAGACCCGAATCAAGCGGTGGCCTGGGCCTCAGACCTGCCCGCCGGGGAGGGACGGGATCACGCCCTCGGCACGTCCTTTCACCACTGGGCCAACCGGAACGTTCAGGAGGCCGCCAAGGCCATCGAGGCCCTGCCCGCCCCGGACCGCGACGCCGCCACCTACGGATACGCCACCAGCGTGGTACACAAGGACCCGGCCATCGGAGTGGAATGGGCCGCCAACATTCAGGACCCGGACAAACGAAACCGGGCCCTCGTGGACACCGGGCGCGTCTTTTACCAACGCGACCAGGAAGCGGCCCGGCAATGGCTCACCGAGTCCGGTCTTCCGGAAGCGACGGTGCAGGAGATCACGAAGGGGAAGTAGGGAGCCTCACCAGGCCTTCCTGATGCGGGTGATCCGAAAGATCGCCCAGACCCTGCACGTTCTTTAGTCGTCCGCTCCCTGCACCCTACCTCATGAAACCGTCCCACCTCATTCATCTCGTCTGGGCCATTGTGGCCGTCGCCGCCTTCCTGATTGGCTCCCGTCACCAAGATTCCGGAGACAGCGACGAGAGCCAGGTCAATGGGGAATCCGGGGTCAACGGTCGAGGTCTCTCCAGCCGCTCACGCGTTGACTCCGAAGGACCCGGAAGCCGCCGTGGAGTCGCCCGCGAGGGAGGCAATTTTGGTTCATTCGACGAATCGCCAACCGGCAACCTCAGCGAAAGTGAAATCCGCCAACTTGGTCTCGACCTCAAGGCGGCCCGTTCCCCCTTGGAACGCCGCGAAATTTTCGACCATATCCTCCGCAACCTCACCGCCGAAAATGCCAAACTGCTGCGTGAGCAAATTGTGCATCTTGATTCCAACAGCTCCGAATTTCGGGACTTTCACTATCAATGGGGCGCCATTGCGGGGCAAGAGGCGGTCCTTCACGGGGCAGAGACCGAAGAGCGTGACATGGCGACCACCTTGGCCGGATGGGCATCAGCCAACCCGGAAGCAGCCCTCGCCTACTTCAATGGCCTGGAGCCCGACCAGCAAAATGGCAGCGGCTTAAAATGGGGAGCCATTTCAGGGCTGGCGCAAGTCGACCCGAACCTCGCAGTGCAATTCGCGATGGACCGCCAACAGGCGGGGGACCGGGAGGCAACTCGCCTCGTCGATTACCTCGCGCGCGAAGTCATCAAATCCGGTGATCCGGCCAATGCGGCCAGCTGGGCCACCACCCTACCCGCTGGCGACCTGCAAGATGCCGCAGTCCGTCGGGTCGCCGAGGAATACGCCGAAGAAAATCCGATTGCCGCCATCGACTGGGCCAACAGCCTCCCCGAAGGCAACGGCAAGAACCGCGCTCTGGAGGAGTCCTTTTCCGAATGGGCACGCGAAAACCCCCAAGCCGCTGCCGATCGGCTCTCGGCTCTTCCCGATTCGCCCGAAAGGGATGCCGCCACCTACGGATATGCCAGACGAGTGGCGTGGGAAGACCCGGTGGCGGGAATCGAGTGGGCCAACACGATTGCCGACGATGGGACCCGCACCCGGGCCCTCATGGATACCGGCCGGACTTACTTTCGTCGGGACGCGGAGGCGGCCAAGAATTGGCTTCCCAACAGCGGCCTCAATGAAAAGCAACAGAAGGACCTCCTCTCTCTCATCCGCCGCCGGGGTTAAGCCGCAAAATGGTCAAGCTGCCGGGCCGCCTGTTCGAGCGCGATGATCAATTCCTGCAAGGCCTCGTCGTTTGTCGGATGATGCGAGAGGGCATCCAGAGATTGGCCCACTGATTCGAGCGGAAAGGTGGCAAGAGCGGTGGTGAGCCGATGCCTGATTTTTGAGACCACCTCGGCGAGCATCTCCACCGGCGACTTTTGTAGTTCGAGAACCGCTTGCCGCAATTCTCGAGCCATCAAGGAAGCCAAACGGGCTTTCTTCTCCGTGTCGTCCGGATGGACCCGCACCAAGGCTTCGGAAAAGCCCGATTCCAAGGCCGCCGAAAGGACTTTGATCAAGTCTTCCCGCGTGAAAGGCTTGAGCAAGACGTCCCGGATCCCGGTGTCCTTCAACCCGTCGTTCGCCGCCGCCGTCACCTGAGCGGTCACCAAAATCAGTGACGGCTCAGAACCATCTGCCGCCATCTTCCTGGCCAGCTCAATTCCCGAACCATCGGGCAACTGCAAATCCAACATCACGAGGTCAAAGGTTTCCCCTCGAAAGCGGGCCAACCCAGCCGCGGCGGTTTCAACGCAGACCAAGTCAATTCCACTTCCTTCGAGACTCAGGGCCATGACTTCCTGATTCGAGAGAGTGTCCTCGACATAGAGGATCCGCTTCCCATAGGCCCATCCCGCCTTCCGGTCGCGATCCGGCTTCGCCCCTGCCTCTTCCGGCTCGGTCCGAGGATAGGGCAGCTCAAATCGAAAGACCGCTCCCCCACCGTCCGGGCACTCCAACACCAAGACGCCCCCCTGCTGCTCAACCAATTGACGCGAGACCGGGAGTCCCAGTCCGGCTCCCGCTCCACGGCCGTCGCCTTCGCTGACAAAAGGCTTGAAAATCGTCTCCCACCGCGTCTCCGGCACGCCCGGTCCGGAGTCGGCCACCTTGCCAATCAAGCAGCCATCCTCGTAGGAAAGTTCGAGCGACACCTTGCCCTCCTCGGTGAATTTCAAGGCGTTCGAAAGAAGGTTGTTCAAGACTTGCCGCAGGCGCACCGCGTCCCCCCGCACCCAGAGACTCGACGGCAAGGCCAGCTCGAGCCCCAGGCCTTTCGCCATCGCTGTGGGACGGAAAACCCCGGCCACCTCGCGTCCCACTCCGGCAGCATCAAAGGCCTCCTCAGCGAAACTCACACCCCCCTCGTGCAGCCGGGTGTAATCCAGCGCGGTATTCAAAAGATCCATCAGATTGTTGATCGAGGAATGCAAGGACGACAGGATGGGGCGCTGTCTTGCCTGCGGCTCGTTGGCTTCAAGCGCCCTCACCAGCCCCACGATGGCATTCATCGGGGTCCGGATCTCATGGCTCATCACCGCCAGGAAATGATCCTTGGCCGCTTCCGCCTCCTCCGCTTCCACACGGGCCCGATGCAGTTCGCCCACCTGCTCACGCACCTTCACCGCCATCTCTTCGAAGCGTTCGATGGCAACCCCGATCTCATCCCGAGTCGCATCGCCCACCCTCACTTCACCATCGCGCCGGGCATCAAAGCGTCGCAAGGCCCGCGACAGGCGCGCCAGCCTCCTCGAAAAAAACGAGGCAATGACCAAAGCCAGCAAGGCCCCCCCCAGCCCCGCTGAGACTGTGATCCACCAACCTCGGGTGCGCGCCCGCGCCAACACCGGACGCCAGGCCTCATCGCGCAAGGACGCCTGCAGACGGAGCCTTCGCGGCGGCCACTCGCCCGCCTCCAAATTCCGCATGACGGTCAACCCTTCTTCCTCCCGCTTTTGTGAAAAACGAACCCCGTGCCCCAAATCCGTCCCAAACACCGCCTCCTCGTCAGGATGCATGAGAAAATCCCCTTTTTCATCTCCCAAAAACACCTCGGCCTCGGGTGAAGCCAATCGCCGTAACTCCATGAAAAGAAGACTGACATCGGCATTGATGATCAACATCACTTCCTCTCCAGGCTCCACCCGGATCCGGATGGCTGCCCGAATCGTCGGAAGAATCGGCTGCGTGATTTTCCCATACTCGCGATTCAAGTTGATCTCGGATAAGAAAACCTCACCCGGCGGAACCTTGAGGGCTTCCTGAAAGTAATCCCGCCCGCCCTTGGCCTGCAACTGCCCGAGCGGCGTGACCCGTAGGTCTTCCCCCCGACGATCCAGCCTCAAAATCTCCCGCCCTTCGTTCTCCCCCGAACTCTCAAGCAACCGCATCTGGATATAGTTCGGCTTTCCCGCAAAGACCGCCCGGAATCCATCCTCGACCAGCGCACGCCAGCGTCCCTCGTCCTCCGCTCCCCGGGCTTCGAGAAACTCCCGCACCACCGGCGACCGCGAGGCGGCCCGGGCATCTTCCTCCAAGGTCTGCAGCCAGGTCTGCAATCGCAACTCAATCACGCGAGCATCCTGCTCGACCGTCTCGCGCCACCCCTCCAGCAACTGCTCCCGCGTGTCTCGATAAGAAATCCACCCCGACCCCCCTACCGCCAAGGCCAGCACGACCGCCCACACCACCGCAAAACGGACCGCCATGGAATGCCGCCAGCTCACTTTGGACCGATCTAAGAAATCCTCCGCCACCCTAAGCAAGTCTGCAACGATCCCCCGGCGCTGGCAATAGCCACTTGCCCCCCCAAGCGATCCATCCCGGCAAAACTGCCGCTGATCATTTCATCTTGTCGATTCATCCATCAAAGCGTGCCCGATTTCAGACTGGCACGTATCATGAAGCTCTATGTCCACACGCAAAATACCCCTGACCCGGCTCGCCCTCGCCGCCGCCGTCCTCCTCGCCGCCCCCTCGTCGGCCCAAAAGGTTCCCGGACTGAAACCCGGCGAACACCAACCATCGGCCGCCTACCGCTGGCTCGAGATTGTCCTCGAGGCCTCGGCCCGCGACGTCGAACGCGTCGGTGCCATGCCCACCATCCTTTCCCGCCAGATGGCCATTCCCTGCACGGCCATGTTCAATGCCTGGGCCGCCTACGACGACAAGGCCGTGGGCACCGAATACGGCAGCAAACTCCGCCGCCCCAAAGACGAGCGCACCCAGAAGAACAAGGAAACGGCCATCGCCTACGCGACCTACCGCACCGCGGTCGATCAACTCCCCCACTTCAAGGACTACCTCACCGGGGAAATGAAAAAGATGGGCTACGATCCGATGGACCAATCGATGGATTCCGCCACTCCGGTCGGCATCGGCAACCTCGTCGCCCAAGCCCTTCTCAAGCGCCGGCACCACGACGGAGCCAACCAACTGGGGGACGAAGCCGGATCAAACGGCGAGCCTTACTCGGACTACACGATGTATCGCCCGGTCAACACCCCCGACAAGATCGTGGATCCCGACCGCTGGCAGCCCATTCCCTTCGTCAATGACGATGGCACCACCTTCGCCCCCGGATTCCTCACCCCGCACTGGTATCGGGTGAAGCCTTTTGCTCTCGAAAGTGCCCACCAGTTCCGTCCCGGGCCGCCGCCTCTCGCCGGTGAAAACCAACTCCTCAAGGAAGTCCTCGAGTGCATCGACTTCAACGCTTCTCTCACGCCCGAACAGAAGGCCATCGTGGAATTCATGCGCGACGGCCCCCGCTCGACCGGTCAGTCCGGCCACTGGCTCCGTTTTGCGATGGCCGTTTCGCAGCGCGACAAGAACGAGCTCGACCGCGACGTGAAGCTCTTCTTCGCCATCGGCAACACCGCCCTTGACGCCTTCATCGCGGCTTGGGACTCGAAGCGCTACTTTGACAGCTCCCGCCCCTGGACCCTCGTCCGCTACTACTTCACCGGCAAGACCATCCAGGGTTGGGCCGGCCCCGGCAAGGGCGTGGTCAACATCCCCGGCGAGAAATGGCACCCCTACTCGCCCGCCAACTTCGTCACCCCTCCCTTCCCCGGATACGTCTCCGGCCACAGTGCGGTCAGCGGGGCCTGCGCCCGCATGCTCAAACACTTCACCGGCTCCGACCACTGCGGCCTGGTGGAACCCCGCACGGCCGGCGAAATCACCGAGGAGGGATTCAGCTGCCAGAAAATGCAGCAACTCCACGGCAAATCGCTCGCCGAAATGATCGGGGGCGACGCCCACAAGTCCTGCGACGTCACCCTGCAACTGCCCACCTTCACCGAGGTCGCCGAACTGGCCGGCATCTCCCGGGTCCTCGGCGGATATCACATCCAGGCCGACAACGTGGAAGGCCTCAAGCTGGGCCGCAACGTCTCCGACTTCATCTGGCCGGAAATCCAGAAATACTTCGACGGCACCGCCAAAGGCTCGATGGCCTCGAATTGATTCGTTCGTGCGTGTTAGGGTCACCCGCCAACCGCTTCCCTCCTGCGGTTGGCGGGTGATTTTTTTCATCCTTCAAATTTCCCTGTCCAGATCTCAGAGTTCACGGAAACCATGAAGTGCCTCGTTGTTGACGACGACCCCCTCACTTGCGATCTCGTCGAAGGTTACCTCGAGCAGATTGGAGGCCTTGATTACTGCCTCAAGATCAACGACGGCTCCACCGCCCTCCAGCTCCTCGCCGCCGAATCCTTCGACGTGGTCTTCCTCGACCTCCAGCTGCCGGGCATCGATGGCGTCTCCCTCCTCAAGGCCCTCAGCCGCGACACCCCTGTCATCATCATCAGTGCCGATGATCAGTTCGGGGCCGAAAGCTACCAGTTCGACGTCGTCGACTACCTCGTCAAACCCCTTGAGTTCAGCCGCTTCGCCAAGGCGGTTCTCAAGCTGAAAACCCGGAGCACCGATTCTCCCACTCCCCCGGACGACGCCCTCTTTCTCAAGGACAATACCACCATTCACCGCATCGACCTCGCCCGTCTCCGCTACATCGAATCCCAGGGCAACTACGCATCCTTCGTCTTCGAGGACGGCAAGCCCATCCTCAGCCTGATCACCCTCTCCAAACTGCTCACGCTCCTCCCCGACCACTTCATGCGCATCCACCGCTCCTACATCGTCAATCTCCACACCATTCGGCAAATCGACGGCAACCAGCTCGACCCCGGCACCGGCCAGAAACTCCCCATCAGCAAATCCCACCGCGAGGAACTCCACGAAAAACTCAAGATCATCAATTGATCATCTCTTGCGGTGGCCATGCCGCGAAAAGCAAATTCCCGCAATGAGTTTCAAGACAATGAAGGCACCTTCTTTGGGTTCATCAACAGGATGAGCCAGACGGAAGGCTGGCTTGTTGACAGCAACAAGCCAATCGCTCTGGTAAAGGAAATCAGGTGGCTTGTCAGGCGAAGTCATCTGTCGCTTGAGCCAAGGAGAATCTTAGAATTCGCTGTAGGCGTCCTCTCCGTGCTCGGTGAGATCCATGCCGCGGTCTTCTTGTTCGTCCTCAACGCGAATGCCGATGAGAGCCTTGGTGACCAGCATGATGATGACGGTGGCTACCGCTGACCAGACGGCCGTTACCCCGATGCCGGTGAGCTGGATGCCCAGCTGTTTGCCTATGGGCTCCAAATTGCCCAGACCACCCAGGGATTTCTGGCCAAAGAATGATAGCAAGATAGTGCCGAGAATTCCGCCGACACCGTGAACGGCAAAGACGTCAAGGGAATCATCGATTTTCAGCTTAATACGGATCAGGTTCACCGCGTAATAGCAGACGATGGCGGCAATGGCGCCGATGGCGATGGAACCCATGGGCCCGACGTTGCCGGAAGCAGGCGTGATAGTGGCGAGTCCCGCGATCAAGCCGGTGACCATGCCCACCAAGCTGGCTTTGCCGTTGCAAATACGCTCCATGATTCCCCACACGCCCGCAGCGGTGGCCGCGGACAAATGGGTCACGAGCATGGACATGCCAGCCCCTTGCCCGGCGCTGACTTGACTACCGGCGTTGAAGCCGAACCAGCCGACCCACAACATGGAGGCACCGATGTATACCATCCCGGGGTTGTGAGGGGGGTGTGGGTGCTCGGGGAAGCCACGGCGACGGCCCAGTATGATGGCCATCACGAGGGCGCTGACCCCAGCTGTCGTGTGAACCACGATGCCTCCAGCAAGGTCCTGTATCCCCATTTCGGCGAGCCACCCGCCACCCCAGCACCAATGGCAGACGGGAGCGTAAACGAGAATAAGCCAGAGGGCGGAGAAGACGAGAATGGCGCTGAACTTCATGCGCTCAACAACGGCTCCCACATAGAGTGCGGGGGTGATGATGGCAAAAGTCATCTGGAACATGATGAAGAGCGTTTCGGGCAGGGTGCCCGAGGTAGTGTCCGTGGTGACGCCCTTGAGAAAAGCGGTATCCAGATTGCCAATCCAGCCGCCGTTGCCTCCCTTGAAAGCGAGGCTGTAAAGGCATACCACCCACAAAACAGAGGCCATGAAAGCAATGCCAGAGCACTGGGCCATGACGGAGAGAACGTTTTTGGAGCGCACCAGACCACCATAGAAGAGGGCGAGGCCGGGCATCGTCATCAACAAGACGAGGGCAGTGGCAGTGAGGATCCAGGAGGTGTCACCTGAGTCGGTGGCGGCTACCGCAACCGCTTCCTCTGCGGATACTGCCGTAACGGTCACAAAAAATAAAAAGAGGAAGGTGACGATTTTTTTAAGGCGGTAATCTGAGTTCATGGTCCGGTATGTATCTGGGTGGTGTGAGCTGGGCAAAAGAGTCATGTGAGGGCCCCACCAAGTTCTGTGCTCACTTCAGAGATGCCTCAAAATGGGAGCGGGAGATGCTCTGCCCAGACTTTTTGATGTCAAGTTTCTTCACTGTGATGAGAGAGGCTTTATCAAAATTGGGGATGGCAGCAGCTTGTGCAAGTTTGCCAGAGAAGGATCTCTCTGGGTGAGCAATCGACCAGGGACAAGCGAGGTCGAATCAAATGCGCAGACTCTTTTCAGCGGATGGGGAAACAAAAGGATTGGGAATTTGACTCACAGGACCACGACGGAAGATCCCCCTTTTTCTCCAATGAGCTTATCCGCCCGTCCTGACCGACCTTATCTCCAAAAGCAAATTCCGAGCAATCTCGATCTGAAACCGAAGTGCTCGGAACAAGAAAAGGCACGATTGATAGAACGTGCCTTGTCGATGATCTAACCCAAAAACCAGGCCCCCTTGCTGCACCTATCAACGGCGGCGCCGAGCTAACATCGTCGTCGCGATGCAAAGGAGCAGAGGAAGCGCTGACGAAGGCTCGGGAATGGCAGAAACAGGGGAAGCAACAGCGCGAATCAGGGCATTTCCCGCGAAACCGAGCGAAGTAAATGTCCCGCCAAGCTCCGCAGTCCCGAGGTTGTTGAGATCCAACGGTGTCCCCGATGTATTGGCAAAAATCCAGCTCACTCCCGCATCACTGCTGGTATCCCGCGCCACAGCATAGTTCCCCAAGCCACCCGTTTCGATGTGTTGGAATCCCACGAAGAAGTTGTCCCCAACCGGGATGGTCGTCGGGGTGCTAAAAGGGAAACTGACAAATGTATCTGTGTGAGAATTGGCCACGACTCCCGCGACAGAATTCAGCACTTGAGCATCGGCCGGATTTCCATCGTTGTTGGGGTCACTCCAAATGGCAGCAAGGACCGGAGAACCATCTGCCGGGGCATCGCTGCTGGAATTCGCACCGAATGCGATTTGGAGACCCGTGATCTTCTCCATCCCTGATACCGAAGTAAACTGATTGAGCCAGACAATATCTGAATTAATGCTCATTCCAAGAGAACTCTCGCCGGAGCCATCGTCGACGGAGTAAACATCGGCCGAGGTTGGCAGGGTTGCAACGAGGAGAACCTGGGAAATTCGGCGGGTAAGTTGCTGTGCAGTCACCCCGTCCTGCAATTATCTGAAAAAAAGGTATCAACGCAAAAATTCCTTTTTTTTCGTCCGAGAAACAAGGCGTTCGCTAAAAAAATTAGCGACCAGACCCAGCGTCGTGAAACCCTGAAAAAAACACCCCAGTTTATCTGCGAGAGAGGACACTTGGCTTGTCACCCTGTTTTTCTCGGGGACCTTCCCCCTAGACAGCATCTCATATTCACCAGCGTTCCCTCTTTCCTTTTCCCAAATTCCCCCCTATTTCGCCGTCGCCGAGGGGCACTTTCGCCCTTCACCATCCACCCTTCACCAGTCACATTCCCCCCGTGTCCGTCGAACTCACCCGCAATTTTTCCATCATCGCGCACATCGATCATGGCAAGACCACCTTGTCCGATCGTCTCCTCGAGCACACCCAGACCATCAGCGAGCGCGAGTCCCAAGCCCAACTTCTCGATGCCATGGACCTGGAGCGGGAAAAGGGCATTACCATCAAATCCCACCCGGTGACGATGCTCTACAAGGCCAAGGACGGCAAAACCTACAAGCTCAACCTCCTCGACACCCCGGGGCATGTCGACTTTTCCTACGAGGTTTCCCGCTCCCTCGCGGCCTGCGAAGGGGCCATTCTTATCATCGATGCCGCCCAAGGCGTGGAAGCCCAGACCATGGCCAACGTCAACCTCGCTCTTGACCAGGACCTCGCCATCGTCCCCGTCCTCAACAAGATCGATCTCCCCGCCGCTGACGTTGACAAATGTCGGCAGCAACTCGAAGACATCCTCGCCATCCCCGGCGATCACGGCATCCCGGCCTCGGCCAAAATGGGCATCGGAATCGAGGACATCCTCGAGGCTGTCGTCGAACTCGTCCCGCCACCCACCGGCAACGAAGACGGACTGCTGCGCGCGTCGGTTTTCGATTCGCTTTATGACTCTTATCGCGGCGTCATTTCCTACGTCCGCGTGATGTCAGGCGAGGTCAGGAAGGGCGACAAGATCAAACTTTTCCACACCCCCAACTCCTACGAGATCAAGGAGGTCGGTCACTTCACCCCGAAGATGGTCAAGACCGAATCCCTCCAGACCGGGGACGTGGGCTACCTCATCGCCAACATGAAGTCGTCGGCTGAAGTCAAGATCGGCGACACCATCACCCACAAGGACAGGCCCTGCCCCGAGCCCCTGCCCGGCTTCAAGGAGATCCGCCCCATGGTTTTTTCCGGCATCTACCCGGTCGATACCTCCGACTACGAGGCCCTTAAGACCGCGATGGGCAAGCTCCAGATCAACGACGCCGCCTTCACCTTCCAGACCGAATCCTCGACCGCGCTCGGCTTCGGCTTCCGCTGCGGCTTCCTCGGTCTCCTCCACATGGAGATCATCCAGGAACGACTCCGCCGCGAGTTCGACATGGATGTCATCTCGACCTACCCGAGCGTGATCTACGAGGTCACCAAGACCGATGGCGAGGAACTCATCATCGACAACCCGACCTACCTGCCGGAAATGCAGGAAATCGTGGAAATTCGCGAGCCCATGGTGCGCATTTTCGTCATGGTCCCCGGAGACTACATCGGCGACATCATGCAGCTCATCGCCGAGAAGCGCGGCGACCTTGAAAACACCGAAACCATCGACCAGTCCCGCGTCATGCTCACCGCCCTGGTGCCGCTGGCCGACATCCTCGTTGACTTCAACGACCGCCTCAAATCAATGACCCGCGGGTACGGCTCGATGGATTACGAGCACGCCGGCTACCGGGCTGCCAAGATGGTCAAGATGGACATGCTCATCGCCGGCGAACCGGTCGAGGCCTTCTCGACCATCGTGCACCGGGACAAGGCACAAGGCCGCGGCCGTGAACTCGCCAAAAAGCTCAAGGAGGTCATTCCCCCGCAAATGTTCGTGGTCGCCATCCAAGCCGCCATCGGCGGCAACATCATCGCGCGCGAAAGTATCTCCGCGATGCGCAAGAACGTGACCGCGAAGTGCTACGGCGGCGACATTTCCCGGAAGCGCAAGCTCCTCGAGAAACAGAAAAAGGGAAAAGCCAAGATGAAAGCCTTCGGCAAGGTCAACATCCCCCAGGACGCCTTCATCAAGGTCCTGAAATCGGGGGATTGATGCCGCTGACCTCCATCAATTGGGAATGCTCGGGCTGGGAGGTAATCAGGCGCAAAGGTGCTCAATCCCCCCGTTGTCGAAATGAGTCGCACCTCAAGGGCCTTGCCTTTGAAGGGGATCGGGTGGCCCCCCAGGGGGATCCTGGAGATCTCATCGCTCTCGTCCCCTCGCGATTCCCGCCGGGCGGTTTCGGGAACCCCTAAAAGGGCCAAATCCCTTCGATCAGCAGAAATTCCAGCTTGAGAGAGGTTTGGAGGCGGAGGCGAGAATCGAACTCGCGAATACAGGTTTTGCAAACCCGCGCCTTACCACTTGGCTACTCCGCCGTCACGGCAGGTTGTTAGTCTCCCGCTTCCAGCCTGTCAACCTCATCATTTCAAGATTCTCCCTACGATTGATGCGCGCGGTGCTTCCATCCTCAAGCGTGATGGACGGCTCCAGCCAGCCCTCAAAGCCTGCAAATTCGGCTCTTTCCCGTAAACCCGGTCTTTGCTAGCTTTCCGCCCCCATGAACCACCTCCGTCGTTTTTTGGGCACCCTGATTGCGGGTGCGCTCATCGCCTTCGCTCCGGCTCAGTCACCGGAAGAGTTGGCGAAACTCGATCCCGGTGGTCTCTACTACCAAGCTTGGGTTCTCGTCAAACAGGCCGAGGAATTGGAAAAGCAGGAGAATTACGTGGAGGCTTTCGCGAAATACCGGAAGGCCCGGACTTTCTTCGATGTCATCATCATCAACAACCCGGATTTCCCGCAGCGTGAGGGCTTGAAATGGCGCAACGAGAATACCACCGCAGCGATGGAACGCATCCACGCCAAGGCCCTTGCCCAGGAGAAGGAACGGCAGACTGCAAACGCCACGCCGCTTCTGGAAATCCCGGGAGCGACCAAGACTCCACTCAGCGTGCCTCCAAAGGTCGACCCCTCTGGAACCGAGTCGGCCCGGGTCCGGGAGTTGCAAAACAAAATTGCCGACCTCGGCCGTAAGCTGGCGAGCCGCCCGAATAATCGCGATCTCGAATCGGCCCGAATCCGGCAGCAGATTCGGGATCTCGAGGCCCAACTGACCGCCCTTTCCACTTCTCCCCTACGCGACCAGGTGGCCGAGTTGAACCGGCAGATCATGCAGCTCAAGAACGAGCGTGATGCCATGGCGGCAGCCCGTGACCGCGCCCTCACCGAAAAACTCCGCACCCTGCGCAGCCTTGAAGCCACGCAAGCCAGTCTTGCCGCTGCCAATGCCGAGGTCAAACGACTCACCGCGGTCATCGAAAAGCAATCCGAGGTTAACGGCTCGGTGGTCAAGGGGCAGCGCGAACAGATCGAAAAACTCAAGGCCACGATCGCCGAAAAGGACGAACTGATGGCTCGTAAAAACGAGCTCGTCACTTCGCTCCAAACCCGCCTCGCCCAGTCTGAGCAAATGGTCGTCCAACTCCGTCAAGAACGCGACACTCTCGTCGAGGAACGCGACCAAATGAAGGTCCTCCTCAAGATCAATGAAGCGGATCGGGTGCAAGAACTCATCAGCCAGAACGTCAACCTCAGCAAGCAACTCAATGAGGCCCGGGCCAATCTCGAGCTCGTCGAAAAGGACGCGAGCGCTTCGAACGAAAAAATCCTCTTCGCCAAGCAAGCCCTCGTGGTGGCGAAGGCCAAGATCCAAAATCTCCAGCAATCCAACGCTCAGGCCAATCTCAGCCTGCAACGAATGGAAAAGCGCCTTGAGCAAACCGAAAGCGACCTCTTGGCGCAGCTCAATGGGAAGGAACTGAACCAACGAGGCAAGGCCGAAATTGCCATGCTTCGTAAGGTGGTCGATAAATACAAGGCGAAGATTGTGGCCCAAAAAGGAGCGGCTGAGCTGATCTTGGAGCAAAGCGAGAAGCTGGCCGAAAAAGACGATGATTGGCGCAGGGCGGTCGCCATCATCAAGGGTGAAGAACGGGTCGACCTCACCCTGGAGGAAATGGAGGTCCTCGACCGGGCCGGCAATCCGAGCCTCACCAGCGAGATCCGACCCACGGCGGAAGAACTCGCGACCGGCACCTCGCGCCTTCGCGCCGCCAAGGAGAACCTCGCGAACATTTCCAACCGCCTCTATTCCCGGGGCGATTTTGAAGCCGCCCGCGGAACGCTCGAACTGATCATCGAGCAAGACCCGGGAGCCTGGGAAGCGATGATCAACTTGGGCATCGTCGACCTCCGTCTGAACGACCCGTCCGCCGCCGCCAAGCAGTTCCGCAAGGCCATTCTCTACGCCGGTGACCGCAAGATCCCCTATGCCCACTTCATGCTCGGAGACTCACTCTACCGGGTCGAATTGTTCGACGACGCCGAAGAGGAACTGCGCCGCTCCCTTTCCCTCGAGCCGGACAATGCCAAGGCCCACATTCTTCTCGGCAATATCGCTGGAAAGACCGAACGCTTTCAGGAGGCCGCTGATCACTTCCGCGAAGCCATTTCCCAGGATCCCAACCTCTTCGAACCCTTCATCAATCTGGCCATCCTCAGTCTGAAGAATGATGACATGGACGAAGCCCGTGAGCTCTATCAACAATATCTCATGAAAGGCGGCCCCGCCCGTCCAACCTTCGAGGACCGCCTCAAGACCACCTCTCCCGAAGTTCCCGCCGACAATCAGCCATGAAATCCCTCTTTTCTCTCCTGCTCTTTCCTTTCCTGCTCGTCTCCTGCGCCCAAGACTCGCTCACCGGCGATGCTTACTCACGGTCGCAAGCGGGACAAATGCAGACCGTTCAGGCCGGACGCATCACCTCCCTTCGCCCCGTCCGCATCGAGGGTGGCACCGGGGGCGGCTCCTTGCTGGGTTCAGTCGCAGGAGGGTTCTTGGGGCGGGAAATCGGTCACGGAGCCGGACGCACTGCAGCCACCATCGGGGGAGCGGTCTTGGGAGGAGCGATCGGCTCGCGAACCCAAAAGAAGCTCGCCGGACGCCCGGGCATCGAGATCGGAGTGACCCTCGACCGCGGCCAGGAAATCTCAGTGGTTCAAGAAATCAATCCCCGAGAGCCCTTTGCCGTGGGCGATCGCGTCCGTGTCCTGAGCGGTCGTGGCAGCACCAAGGTGTCGCACTGAAGAGCCCCGCTGGTCCGTGACGCAATTCTCCTTGGAGACCCGCTTGCCCTCGGGCTAAGGTTCCCCCGTGGCCAGATCCTACCTCGACGACGATTTTCTCCTGCTCTCGGAAACCGCCCGCCGGCTCTTTCATGGGACCGCCCGAGACCTTCCCATCATCGACTACCACACTCATCTTCCCCCTGATGAGGTAGACCGGGACCAGCGCTGGGATAACATCACCACCTTGTGGCTTGGACACGACCACTACAAATGGCGGGCGATGCGAGCCAATGGCATCCCCGAGTCCCACATCACGGGCGGGGCCAGCCCCAAAGAGAAATTCCTGGCTTACGCCCAGACCATTTCCAACAGCCTGCGCAATCCGCTCTACGACTGGACCCATCTCGAACTGCGCCGCTGCTTCGGCATCGAGACCCTTCTCGGCCCCGATACGGCCGATGAGATCTGGACCCGCTGTAACGAACGTCTGACTGAAGCCGACTTCTCCGCCCGAGGCCTTCTTCGCAAGTTTCGGGTCGATTGCGTCGGCACCACCGATGATCCGACCGACGACCTCCGGCATCACACCGCCACCAATGCTTCGGACTGTCCGACCAAGATTTACCCGACTTTCCGTCCCGACAAAGCCTTCTTCGTCGACCGCCCAACCCTGCTCAACCCTTGGCTCGACCAGCTCGGCGCGGGCATTGCGACCTTCGCCGAGCTCCTCGCGGCCCTGCGCAAACGATTCGACTTCTTTGACCAGCAGGGGTGCCGCCTCACCGACCACGGGATGCGATACGCCCTTGCCCACCCCTGTGATGAAAGCGCAGCCGACCGCATTCTCGCCAAAACGCGCAATGGGGAAGCGGCCAGCGAGCGTGAGACCGACGCCTTTGGTGCCCTCATCATGTTCCACGTCGGGCAGTGGGCTGCCGAAAAGAACTGGACCATGCAGCTGCATCTTGGACCCAAGCGAAATCCCAACACCCGCCTCTTCCAGCAACTGGGACCGGACTCGGGATTCGACACCATCGGCGACTGGCCGCAGGGCGAAGCCCTCCTGTCCTTCCTCGATTCCCTGAGTAAGATCAACAAGCTACCCAAGACCATCGTCTACAATCTCAACCCCCGCGACAATGCGGTCCTCGCCGCTGCCTGTGGTTCCTTCCAGGAAGGACCGGTGCGCTCAAAGGTGCAATTTGGCTCCGGGTGGTGGTTCAACGACACCCTCCAAGGCATGGCAGACCAAATCAACACCCTCTCGGCGATCGGCCTTCTCTCCCACTTCGTGGGGATGCTCACCGACTCCCGCTCCTTCCTCTCCTTCCCACGGCACGAATATTTCCGCCGCCTCCTCTGCAACATCGTCGGCCAAGATGTGGAGGACGGAAAGCTCCCGAACGACCAACAGCTCCTCAGCAATTTTATCGGGAACATCTGTTTCCACAACGCCCAAGCCTACTTTGGATTCCCGCACCATAACGAAAACCTCATCGCCTGAGCCGCTTCTCGGTCGTCCTCATTCAACACCCGAGCTCGACCACGCCCCCCCAAGGCCCTTGCGGCCAAAAGGGTCGGGCTCCTTTTCCACCGTAGACGTCGATGGTGCGCCTCCCCTCGCCGTTCAAAAACCCAGCAGGACTCTCAACGAGGACAGATGCCAAGCCAAAGTAAGTCTTCCTCCAATCAACCAAGCCCCCCTCGTGGTGAGAACCGGCTGACCAGTTGATAAACAGCACCTTTCCTGCGAGTAACCATCACGTTTTCTTTTGCTGCCATGTTTCATAAACTCAAACACCTATTCTTCTGGCTCTCCGGAGCCGGAGCCGAAACCTTGGAACGCTGCCCCAACTGGGAACAACGCAAGTATGTCGCCTTCGGGGCGACCGTGCTCGTTCCCTGCGCCTTCGCCTTCATCGCCTGCGCCTACGCCCTCTCGACCCTCACCGACAATGGTCTCGTCATCTTTCCGGTGGCCCTCGTCTGGGCCTTGATCATCCTGACCATCGACCGCGCCCTCCTCGCGGGATACCGGCCCTTTCTTTCCTGGACCCGCAAGCTCTCCCAATTTGCCCTCCGCCTCGGAGTGGCCATTCTGATGGGCCTGACCATCGCCCACCCGCTCGTCCTCCTCCTCTTCAGCGACACTATCAGCTCGGTTATCGAAGACGACCGAGCGGTGGAAATCGAGGAAGCGCGCACCCAGTTTACCGAAACCAAGGAGGGGGTGCGCACCGAAATCAACCGCCTCGAAGACGCCATCGCGGGACAACGCGAAAAGTGGACCGAAAGCTTCCAGGCCAGGTTCATCATCCAGGACCACGGCAAGAGCGAGGACGCGATCCCCGGTCTCACGACCGAACAACAGCAGGAGCTCGATGAGGCGGTGGGCGAAGCCATTTCCCCTTTCAAGGAACGACTCGACGTCGTGCAAACCCAATTCGACGAACTCTCGCCACAGTATGCCAAGCTCCAGACCGAGCTGTCCTACTGGCAAACGGAATACGAACGGGAACTCAACGGGCAACGCTCCGGACTCGTCGGGGAAGGTCCTCGGGCCCGCTCGATCAAGGCCGATCAACTCGAACCACGCCGCGCGGAATCCCAGCGCCTTGCCGGACTCCTCGAACACCTGAGCGCCGAGAAGGCCATGCTGCAAACGCAGATCCGCACTGCCGAAGCCGGAGCGATCGAGGCCTTCGAAATGCGCATGGCCGAAATCGAAGCAGCCAACCGCGCCGAAGACGAACGCGTCGCCGCCCTGAAGCGGCAGGTCGAAGAAGACCAGGCCCAAGCCTTCGTGACCCAGCAAAATGCCCTCCGCGACACCATCAAACAGCAAATCGACTCGCTCCTCGCCGAGCAACAACTGGCCAAAAACGAACTTGCCGCGGTGGGCGAGGAAGAGCGCAAACGCCTCACTGCTCTGCGCGAGGAACCCCGCCGCGATGTCCTCACCCAGACCCTCGCCTTGCACCACCTCTTCGAAGAGGGTGCCGAAGGCGGGGAATTCGCCTTTTACACCTACCTCATCCTGACCGCCCTTTTCATGCTGGTCGACACCATCCCGCTGGTGGTGAAGTTCTTCACCAAACCAGGTCCTTACGATACCCTGGTGGACCGCGATGAAATCTCCTTCGACTCCGAACACAAAAGCTTCAAAACGAGCAACGGCCGCTACCAGGCCGAACTCGGGGGCGGAGCCCTCACCGGGATGACCCGCAACAAGCGGCTCGAAGATTCCCTCGTCAGCGGGATCGAGCACTCCCACGCCGCCCGCGAATTCCTCGATTCCCTCATCGCAATGGAGAAATCCTTTGCCGAGAAAATGCGTCTTGAGGAGGAGGAACACGCCAACTCCGGCCCCGAAAAACTGGCCATGCTCGAAAAAATGAAGGCCAATTTTTACCAAGATCTCCACCACCGCATGGAGATTTTCTTCAAGAAAGAAGCTCCCCAAGGGTAAGCTCTCTCAGGGTGAGTCCGGGAGCAACTGCCTCCCAAGCGAACTCCCGCCCCATTCATTTCGCCCGCCGGTTTTTCCCGAAAAGCGAAGTCGCTCTTTCACCGGGTGGTGCTACGCTCGGGCTGACTCAAAATTTGAGAAAATCCGTCCTGCCCTGTCGCTCTCACTTGCGAAAATCTTTTTGTAGCCAACCTGCCCGCCCCACCTTGACCCACTGATGTCGGACCTTGCCTTCGCCCACCCTCACGTCCTCTGGCTCCTCATCCCCCTCACCGGGGGGCTGATCTGGCGGTGGCTCGACACCCCGGCCTCGATCGCGGTTTCTTCAACCAGCCATTACACCAAATCCAGGCCTCCGCGCTATTTTGCCCCCCGCCACCTCCTCCTCTCACTGGAAGTGCTCGCCGCTGCCGCCTTCATCGTGGCCCTCGCCCGTCCCCAGGCCGATGTCGAACTGATGCCCGTGACCAAGGAGGGCACCGACATCATGCTCGTCCTCGACTACTCCAACAGCATGGACGCCTTCGACCCTCCAAGCTCGATGGTCGACTCCACGGTTCGCCAGGCCATTGCCGACGGCAGGCTGAAGGATCGCCTCGGAGTCGCCCGCGATCAAATCAACCGCTTCATTCAACGCCGCTCGGGCGACCGCATCGGACTCGTCATTTTCGGCCACCAAGGTTTCACCGCGGTCTCCCCCACTCCGGATCACGATTACCTCACGGCCTACGTCCGGACCTTGCAAAATTCCCTCCTGAGTCAGGCCGAACGCGGCACCAACATCGCGGGCGGCATCAGCGAGGCCATCAACGCCCTCAAGGATTTCACGGAAACCCGCCGCACCATCGTCCTCATCACCGATGGCGATCACACCGTGCCCGACCCGGTTTTCACCCCGACCGAAGCAGCCGAAGCAGCCAAGAAAAAGGACATCACCATCCACACCGTAGGCATCGGCAGTGACGATCCCTTCCTCCTCAGCGACCTCGCCCGCATGGGAGCGACTATCCGATTCGACACCCGCAATCTCGAAAACATCGCTGCCATCACCGGGGGCCGCTTTTTTCGGGCCAAAGACAATAAGGGCTTCGAGGAAGTCATGAACACCATCGACTCGCTCGAGAAGACCTCCAAACAGCGCCCCGCCCTGAACTACCAGCGTGATCTTTATCCCAACCTCCTCACCGCCGGATTGACCTCACTGACGGCGGCCTTCCTCCTCCGCCACACCCTTCTTCGCGAAATCTCCTGACCCTCTTCGGAACCCATGGAATTTCTCTCCCTCCACAATCTCATCTGGGTCCTTCCCATCATCATCGCCGCCATCTCGGCCGCCGCTTGGTCCTACCGGCAGCGCAAAAAGGCGGTGGCCCTGCTCACCCAAAATGCCCAGTCCTGCCACCTCATGACCAACGCCTCTCCGGTGCGACGCCACCTTCTTGCCACCGTCCTGCTGGCCTCAATCATTCTGGCGGGTTTTGCCGCCCTCCGTCCCAGCGGTGGTACCACCTTGACCGAATACCAACGCCCGGCCAAAAACCTCACCATCCTCCTCGATGTCTCAAACTCGATGACCGCTGTCGATGGCGTCGGGATCAGCCGATTCGAGGCCGCCCGACTTTTCCTCCGCGCCCTTATTGAGAGCCGACCCACCGACCGCATCGGCATGATTTCGTTCGCTGGCAACACCTTCATCGAGTCGCCAGTTACCCTTGATCACTCGATCCTCCTCAAGCGACTGGGTCAGGCCAAACCCGGAGCTCCCTTTGTCCCCGGAACCAACATCACCGGAGCACTCGAGGAAGCCCGGGCCCTCCTCACCGAGACTCCTCCTCCCGGCTCGGCAATCCTCGTCTTCTCGGACGGCGACAACGTCACCGGATCGGACCCCAAGGAGATTCTTGCCGACCTCAAAAAGAAGAACATCCCCGTCCTTTCCGTGGCCTTCGGACAAAACGGGCTCGAAGCCATCGTCCCCGGCAGCGACCTCAAAACACGCGCCAACCACGACACCCTCCGCCAACTTTCCGACGCCACCGACGGGCTCTTCCTGGCAGCCTCCCCCAAAGATGTCGACACCCAAGTGGCCCAACTCGGCACCCGCATCGACACGATCACCCTCGATGGGGAAAATATCGCCACCGAGCTCTTCGAACGCCCCTACGACCTATACGCCTGGTTTCTCTCCGTCGCCCTCTTCTGTCTCATGATCCACCTCTTCCTTCCCCTCCGGACCAAACGCTGGCACCCGCTGACCGCCAGCCTGCCCCTCATTTTTGCCCTGCCTTCCGAGCTCCAGGCCGAACAATTCAACACCTACGCCGAAGCCCTCGAGGCGGCCCGGGCCGATGAACGACCGGTCGCGGTCATCTTCATCGGGTCCGATTGGTCCCCACTTTCGATCAGCTTTGAAAAGGAGATCCTCTCCCACCCAGTCTTCCAAAAATGGGCCGAGACCTCGGTGGCCTGGACCCTCGTCGATCTCCCCCGGGTCGGCCTGAGCGACGAGGAACGCCGCAACCGACGGGAGTTCATGGCGAAACTCAAGGTCGAAACCTTCCCCATGGCGGTCTTCCTCGACGACAAGGAAAACCAACTCGGAACCCTGACCCACGACCCCGAAGGCCCCAGTTCTTGGACCAGGCGTGCCGACGCCATCATCGCGGGTGACACTGCCGCCGGAGACACCGCGGCCTCCGCCAGTTACCTTCCCGAGGAGGTTCGTCAGAGCCTGGAAGACGAATCCCTCACCGACGAACAACGCAGCGTCCGCTACTACAACAAAGCCCTTGAAATCGAAAAAGCCGAGCCCGAACTAACCCTGGAATCCAAGGATCGCTTCGAACTCCTCATCGACCTCTACACTCGTGCGGCCGAGGCCGCCCCGACACCCCGCAAGGACCTCATCTTCCCGGCCCGCCTCCGTCTTGCTCACCTCCACCATCGCATGGGGCTCACCCAATTGCCCAAGTCCGAACAGGAACTGGGCATGATGTCGATGGCCAAGCAGACCGACCCCATCAATCTCCTCAAACGAGCCAAAAAATCATTCCAAAGTGCCCTCCGCATTTACAAAAATGCCGCCCCCCTCAATCCGGGCAGCGAGGAGCTCAGCAATAATCTCGCCCTCGCCTACCAAAACGTCAGCCGGACCCAAGCCTACCTCGACTTCTTCGAGGCCTACCAAAAGGCGATCGAAACCACCAGCATCGCCCTCGATCAGGAAAAGGCCTTCGCCGCGAGCCTGCGACGTGAGGTGAACACGCGACTCGAAATCAACAAGGAGGCGATCGCGGAGTCGGCCCGTGCCATCCAAGAGCTCATTGCCAAGGCCGAAGCCATCGAGGATAGCCCAACCATCCTGCCCGCCGAGGGACTCAAGGACTACCGCCTCGCCGACGAGGACATCGTCCTCGCCCCCTCGCCCCACCGCGAACGCAACCTCGAACAAGCGGCTGAGCATATCCAAGACGCCCTCGACCACCTCATTGACCCGCAGCAAATGCAGCCTCAGCAGGGTGAAGGCGAGAGCGAAGATCAAGGCGAGGGCGAAGGAGAAGAGGAAGGCCAAGATGAGGGTGAGAACGAAGGCGGCCGCCAGCGTGACCTCCAAGAAGACAACCCGCAGGGCGACCGCCCCGAAGGAGAACAACCCGGTGGTGAGGAAGGCGAGCAACCAGAACCAAAGGGAGAAGGAGGGGAAGATCCGACCGAAAATGATCTCAAAAGAGCCGAAAAGGAAGGAGGCGATCTCCGCCAGCGCCTCCTGCGCCGCGAACAAAACGAGTATTTCCGCCGGGGGAGACCCGTCCCTCGCGGCAAGGGCCACTAGGAGCAACCGTCCTCATCCGCCATGATCTTCCGGTTCTTCTTTGTCCTTGTCCTCCTCTTCCCGCTCTTTGCGTGGTCTCAGGATTACACGGTTTACCGTCCCCCCTCAACGATCACGGTGGACCGGCTCGAAAGCATCAGCATCGTCACCAAAGCCGAAATGGAACTGGGCGCCCTCCCCGACCACCCCAAGATCACCTGGCTCGGTTACTCCAGCATCCGCCTGCCCAACAATCGCTTCGGCGAAATGCAGACCGACAACCGCATTTCCTTCATCGCCAAGGCCCCCGGTCTCATCGAATTCCCACCCATTCCCATCGTTCTCGAAAACAAGGAATTCTTCATCCGCATCGGCGAGGTTCGCGCCGAAACCAACCCAGCCTCGAAAACCGACACCACCCTCCAAATCCTCTGGAATGAACAAACCGAAATCCCGAAGGAAGTCCACCTCGGGGAAGCCGTCGAGGTGCAGTTTGTGGCTTTCGTCGGGGAAGCCAGCGATGGGTCGATCAGCCCTTATTTTTCTCAACCGTCGAACCGCGTCGAGGGAGCCCGCTGGCATCAATACGTCCGCTACTCGGGACGCAAGCCCATCCCCAGCGACTACTTCCGGACCTACTCACAGTCGTTCTTCAGCCGATACAGTGAGCCGGAAAACTACCGACAAACGACCGAGGAAATCGATGGGAAATATTACCACATGCGCATCTACAAAGCGCGCCTCTATTTCACCAAACCTGGTAAGGCCACCGGCCATCTGAGCATGACCCTTGGCACCACCCGTAGCACCCGGAGCCACCGCACCCACGTCATTCCGTTCGAGATCAACGTGGTTCCCCTTCCCCCTCTTCCGAACGACCAAGCCTTCAACACCGGCCTCATCGGCGACTTCGAAATCGAGGCCAGCTACCATCCCGCCGAGCCGCTTCCCGAGCAACCCTTGCAAGTCCGACTCACCCTGAGCGGGCAGGGCAATCCCAACCTGCGTAACGAATTCGACTTTTCAGCCGACGGATTTCCCTCGAGCGAAAGCGAATTCTACCCTCGGGTCGGCAGCAACTACGACTTCTGGGAGGCGGATTTTACCCAGACGCTCTTCCCCACCGGGAAAGTCGGCACCCTTCCGCCGATTCTTCTGGCTTCCTTCGACACCGTGGCCGACCAGTGGCGCTACCACGAGGTGAGCCCCGCCCTGACCCTGCCCGGCTTTGACAAACTCTCCGATGCCCTTCGTCCCAAATCCACCCCCGGCCCTGTCATCACCCGACCCATCTTGCTCAATCTTCCACCTGCCACCTTCGCGGCCTTCGCCTTCGCACCGCTTCTCCCCTTTCTCTTCAGTTTCGCCAAAAAACGGCTCGATTCCCGCGACCCCGAACAGAAGAAAAGGGAGCGCACCCTCCGCAAGCTCATCAAGGACTTCCAGTCGGGACACGGATCCGCCGAGGCCATCGATGAACAACTCCTCCCCATCCTACGCCATCACCTCGACCTTCCCAGCGGGGCCACCGTGCGAGAAATTGCCGACGCCCTCGATGACCCGCAACTGGCGGCCTCACTCGCAACCCACGCCGAGTCGTCCTTTTCCGCCAATGGCCGCTCCGTCGATTACCCTGCCCTCGCCCGCCAACTGGCCAAGCTCGCGCTCGTGGCTCTCCTCTTTCTCGGTTCCCTCCAAGCCGCCACTCTTGCCGAGGCCAACGCGACCTTTGAGAAGGCCAACTACCGTCAGGCCATCACTGACTATCAGGCCCTCCTCGCTGCCGACCCGAACCGGCCGGGTCTGCACTTCAACCTCGCCCAAGCCTACCTCTCCGCCAACGAGCCAGCCCGCGCCCTCGCCTCCTGCCACACCGCCCTCCTTCTCGATCCTCTCGATTCGGAAGCACGAGACCTGATGGCCAAGATCCGAGAACGTCAGGGCGACCTCACGGTGGCCCGCAACCGTTTCCTCGACCTCCGCCCCGACCAATGGATCCTCGTCTCGGCCTCCATTTGGGTCGCGGCTTTCCTCTGGTTCGGCGTCCGCAAATTCCGCCTCCTTCCACGCTGGCCCGGCGTTGCCCTCGCCCTCCTCGCCCTTCTCTTCCTCGGCTCCGCCACCTGGCGACAGATACACGACTACGCCCCGGAGCAATACATGGTCCTCGCCGACGAACTCCCCCGCGAACCGAAGGCCGGCACCCCCGACTGGAGTTACCCCGCTCTGCGCGCCGGTCAACTCGTGCAAGTCAGCGAAATCAACGAAACCCACGCCCGGGTCCGCTCGGAAGACGGCAGCTTCTGGCTCCCCGTCCGCGAACTCCAACAAGTCTGGTAAATGAAAGCCCGCCTCTTTCTCCTCGCTCTTCTCACTCCACTCCTCCCGGCCCAGGATCCCACCTGGACAGCCAACAACGAGGCCGCCCTCCAGCAATCACTCAACGCCCTCGCAACCTCCCTGCCCCAGCACACCGTCCTCGTCGGACGCACCAGTTCGACTGACACCTGCGTCGCGGTGGTCATCGATCGCGCCGGTCACCTCCTTGCTCCCTTCATCCCTGCCGTCGACCAGAGTGACGCCCCCTACCTCCTCTATTTATCCGACGGATCACGTCTCTCCCTCACCACCGTCAAGGAGCTTCCGAGGCGCTCACTTGCCCTGCTCAAGATGGAGAATCCACCCGGCAACCTCCTCCCCATACGCGTCGCCCGGATCACCAACCACACCGTGGTCCTTCCCACCTGCGCCCCCATTGCTTCCCTCGGCGAACCAGCTTCCCTCTTCATCGATCACCTCGAATTTCCCCCGCCCGCCGAGGCCCCGGCCTTCCGGCTCGATGGCATCTTTTACCGCCCCGGCACTCCCGTGCTCGACCCCAGCGGAGCCCTCATTGGCACCACCTTGCAACCGCGCGATAGCAGCACCCCGGCCCTCATGATCGCCAACCTGCGGCCCGAAATTCCCGAGCTCGCACCCCTGCTGGCCGAAGAGAGTGAATCCGACCTTCCCGATCTCCCCGAAGCTCCGGAAGCCACCAAGGAAGAAATCAAGGAGCTGACCGAATCCCCGCTCACCGGGGCCCGCCAGCGCTTCTTCCAGACCACCCACCCCGCACGCATGCCCTGCGTCCTCATTTCCAACGAGGGAGCGCAGGCCACCCACTCCGTCATCGGAACCATCGTGGGAACCGACGGACTTATCCTGACGAAAGCCTCGGAACTCGGCCCAGCTCTGAGCGTTCGGTATGACGGACGCACCTACCCCGCCGCCCTACTGGCCACCGACGAAGTGACCGACCTCGCCCTCGTCGGCATCGAAGCCTCCAACCTTCCGGTCGTTCGCTGGTTTGACACCCGTCCCAGTGCGGGCACCACGGTGGCCGCTCCCATTCTACTGCAGGAATCCACCGAAGAAATGCTTTCCGAACCAACTTCCCGGGTGGGCACCTTCAGCCACCTCTTCAAGGAAAACACACCACCGGTCCACGCCACCAGCCAAGTCACCAGCTTGGGCCTGACCACCGAGCAAATTGATTCCAAAGTGACCGTGGCCGCCCTGGCCCCCGAAACCCCGGCTTACGAATCGGGCCTCTCACCCGGTGATGTCATCACCCGGATTGATCAAACGACGATCTCCTCCCGTGCCGACCTCACCACCTTTCTCAACCGCTGCGAGGTCGGACAAGAGGTTGCAGTCGAAGTCACCCGCGGTGAAGCCTCCAAAACCTTCACCCTTCCGCTGATCAGCCCTCTCCTCCTGCCTCCGTCGACAGGAGTGTCGCTCGATCAAGGCATCTCGATGATTCCCAGTGTCCGCCGCGCCCCCTTCCCGGATGTCCTGGTCCACACCGTTCCCCTCAATGCCTGGGATTGTGGTTCCCCCCTCTTCGACCGACAGGGCCGCGCCCTCGGGCTCAACATCGCGGCAGTGGCCCCAGCCCGCTCTTTCGCCCTTCCTCCCGCCACAGTCCGCCAGGCCCTCGAGCGCCTTCTTGCCAAAACCCGCGCCTTTTGATTCCCGATGAAGTCCCTCGTCTTTCTTTTTCTCTCGACCGTCTTCCTCGCTGCCCAAACCCCGGAGGAACTCGACCGGATCCTGCGTAAGCTTGCGCCTGACCTTGTGGACGCCACCGTCGCGATCATGCTCGATGGTGGTTCCGGGTCCGGCGTCATCGTCTCGCCCACGGGCCTCGTGATCACCGCCGCGCACGTCACCAACGAACCGGGCAAGCAGATGAAGGTCCTTCTTTCCGACGGACGGGAACTCGATGCGACCAGTCTCGGAGTGGACCACGGCACCGATGGAGCCCTTCTCCAAATCAATGCCCCGGGCCCCTTTCCACACCGTCCGTATGTCAAAACAAGAACCTACCAAATCGGCGACTGGGCCATCGCCACCGGCCACCCTGGCGGCCCGGTCATCGGCCGTTCCTCACCCCTGCGCCTCGGCCGGATCAGCGAAGCCGGTATCAAAAGTGGCTTCGAGGACGCGATCACCACGGACGCCACCGTGATCTCGGGCGACTCCGGCGGCCCGCTCTACAATCTCCAAGGTGAGGTCATCGGCATCAATAGCAACATCAGCATGTCCTGGCGCATCAACAAACACGTCCCCCTCCCCGCCATCGTGGCGAAATGGGATGCCCTCCTCGCCGGCGAGTCCTTCGGAAGGCCGGTCCGGGCCCAGCAGGATATCGGTGATCCTTTCGATGAACCTTACGCCGCGCTCCGCCGGAAATTCGAAGAGGCCCTGGCCGAGCATTCCGACGACCCGGAAGCTGCCGCCCTGCTCAAACGGCCCCGCCTCCTCGACCCGCATCACATGCAAAGGTTTCTCGACCGCTGGGAGCCCGATCCGGAAGCCCCGCGAGCTCCCCACTATGGTTTCACTTTGGAAGCCCGGGCCACCCGCATTCAATCCGTGGTGCCCGAAAGCCCTGCAGCCCGCAGCCCCCTTGCAATCGGCGATGTCATCACCTCGGTCAATGGCACCCCGGTCGCCAGCACGACCGCCCTGGCCCTGCAACTCCAGAAAGGCGGCCCCGCCACTCTGACCACCAGCGACGGAAAATCAGTCACCCTCAAACCAGAAGAGGTCGTGGCCCGACGCCACTTCCCCCAACCAGTCGCGGGCGTCATCGACATGATAATCATCGAGCCCACCGACGCAGAAAGTGAGACTCCGGAACGCCTTCCCAACCAAGAGTTCCTCGCTGACCTTGAGCCCCTTCGCGATCAATTTCGTAATGCCATCATCCCGCTGAAAAACCCCGCAGGCCGCATCCTTGCCCAT
>JALQTQ010000070.1 GCA_023263995.1 Akkermansiaceae bacterium
GGGGGAGATGCCGGTTAAAGAAAATGAAAAAGCCGCCTTCCGGAGAAGAGCGGCTTTCTCGAAAACAGAAAAACCAAGAGCGAACTAGCTCACATTGACGGCATCGGCTCCAGTTTCTCCGGTGCGGATGCGGATCGCCTGCTCGACCGGCGAAATGAAGACCTTGCCGTCGCCGATCTTACCGGTATTGGAACTTTTAACGATGGCTTCGGCCACCTTGGTGGCATCGTCGTCGTTGACCACGATCTCAATTTTTACTTTGGGAAGGAAATCAACGGTGTA
Source organism: Akkermansiaceae bacterium (assembly GCA_023263995.1). Lineage (GTDB taxonomy): Bacteria > Verrucomicrobiota > Verrucomicrobiia > Verrucomicrobiales > Akkermansiaceae > SW10. The sequence continues at coordinate 283 of JALQTQ010000070.1, forward strand.
TTCGGAACCACGGTAGATCTCGGTGTGTCCTTTCTGGCGGCCGAATCCCTTGACTTCGGTCACGGTCATTCCCTGGACATCAACCTCGGCGAGAGCCTCTTTGACTTCTTCGAGCTTGAACGGCTTAATGATGGCTTCAATTTTTTTCATGATCTTCAGTAAGTAATTGGGTGCAAAAACTGCTAGCAGTGGCCGTGCCAGATTTGGGTTTTTCCTCACAATCGGAGAGGAACCTGTCATGGAGGGCGCAAATCGGGCCCGCAGAGACCGTCACCCGCCCCGGAAGCTGGATCGGATTGAAGAAGTGAGCCCCTTGCGTTTAGGTTGGGCTCAGAGGCAGCAGCAGCTGCTGAGGAGAGCAGTTGCGGCAAGGAGAGTGGAGATGATGATTTTTTTGAACATGGCCCGATCGTTAGAGATCGGAGCTGGTTCTGGCGAGAATCAATTTTCCGGTGAGGGCGAATCGGTCTGTTGCAGGTAGCGAGCCCGGGTGCTGACGAGATGGGCTTTCATCCGGGCCGCCGCTTCGCCAGGCTTCCCCTGCGCGATGGCTTGGTAGATTTCTTGGTGGGTGGTGATCATGCCTTCGAAACGCTCTTTGCCTTCGGGCGCGATGCGGGCGTATTCAATGGAGCGTTTCTTGAGCGAACTGAGGAGGGTGGCAAAAAGCCGGTGGTTTGATGCCGCTGCGATGGCGAGATGGAAGGCAATATCGGCCTCGCCCAGTCGTTTTCGGTTGCCTCGGGAGTCGCGCATTTTGTCGAGGGCCCGTTTCATCAGAATCATCATTTCCTTGTTGGCCCGGGTGGCCGCGAGCCGGGCGCACTCGGTTTCGAGGAGCAGGCGGAGATCAATCAACTCAAGATAGGAATTGCCGCGATTGAGAACCGAGAAGGTCTCCACAGCGTGGGAGAGCATTTCCAAATTGGGGCGGGCGATGAATGATCCTGAGCCCTTGATGGTTTGGACGAGGCCACGTCCCCGAAGTTGCTGGATAGCCTCGCGCACCACGGTCCGGCTGGCCTGGAAGCGATCACAGAGCATTTCCTCGGCAGGCAGGCGTTCTCCGGGGAGTAATTCCCCGCGAAGGATTTCTTCCTCGAGGGCGCGGCAGATGGTGGTGCTCAGAGAGGGCATTTGGAGAGGATGTTCGGCCGGTCGTTCCGCGGGACCGGAGGGCGGGGAGGGCTATCAGCCGGGTCGGGAATGGACAAGGCTCAAAGATCTCTTAGCTTGCTCGCGTGAGTTTTGAACTGGTCAGTGAATTCGGTCCAAAGGGCGATCAGGAGCAGGCCATCGCCAAGTTGGTCAAATCGATCCGGGCTGGCAACCGGCATCAAACGCTCCTCGGTGTCACCGGTTCAGGCAAGACCTTCACCATGGCGAATGTCATCGAGCAAATCGGGAGGCCGACGCTCATCATGAGCCACAACAAAACCCTCGCAGCTCAGTTGTATTCAGAATTCAAGGCCTTCTTTCCCAACAATGCTGTCGAGTATTTTGTCTCTTACTTCGACTACTACCAACCGGAAGCCTACATCCCACGCTCCGACACCTACATTGAGAAAGATTCCTCGATCAATGAAGAAATTGAACGTCTCAGGCTCAGCACCATGGGGTCCCTCCTGACTCGGGATGATGTTATTGTGGTAGCGAGTGTCAGTTGCATCTACGGCTTGGGAAATCCCGATGATTACAAGGAGATGATGTTCGGGGTTCGCGCCGGGCAGGAAATCGGGCGCGACGAGTTTTTGAGCGAACTGGTCAACCTGCTTTTTGAGCGAAATGACATCGCTTTCGCTCGCGGCCAGTTCCGGGTGCGAGGAGATGTTGTCGAGGTCCGGCCGGCTTATTTGGAGGAAACAGCCATTCGCATCGAATTCTTTGGCGACGAGATTGATCGGATCACCTCGATTGATACCCTGCGGGGGCAGGTCCTCGACGAGATGGATCAGTATGTCTTTTACCCTGCGAAACAGTTCGTCAGTTCGAAAGAGAAGCTGAGAGGGGCGATGGTCGCGATCCGTCAGGAGCTTGACGATCGTATTGCCTGGTTTGAGAAGAACGGAAAGTTGATCGAGGCTCAGCGTATCCGCATGCGGACCGAGTATGATCTCGAGATGATGCAGGAAATGGGCTTCTGTCAGGGGATTGAGAATTATTCGCGTCATATCACGGGGCGGAAGGCTGGGGAGCGCCCGTATACCCTTCTTGACTTTTTTCCCGACGACTACCTGTTGCTGGTTGACGAGAGCCATGCCTCCTTGCCGCAGGTGCGGGGGATGTACGAAGGGGATCGCAGCCGTAAGTCTGTGCTGGTGGAGCACGGCTTTCGGTTGCCGAGCGCAATGGACAACCGGCCCTTGCGATTCGATGAATACATGGCGATGACCCAGCGGCGGGTCTATGTCAGTGCTACCCCCGGGGCCTTTGAAATCGTGAATTCCCGACCTGACAATGCAAAATTCATTCCGGTGAAATCGCGCAATGAGAACGACTTTGACCCGGGCTTTTTCAAGCGCCTCAAGGTCAAGGCCAGCGGGTCGGACGAGGAGGTAAGGGACTTCGAGGTTTCGCGGACGGGCGGACAACTGATTGTCGAACAGATCATTCGGCCGACCGGGTTACTTGATCCGGTGCTGACCCTGCGACCTTTGAAGGGGCAGATTGATGAAACAATTGAGCTTTGTCAGCAGAGAGTGGAGAGGGGAGAGCGAGTGCTCATCACCACCCTGACCAAGAAGACTGCCGAGGATCTCACGGAGTATCTCCAAGGGGTTGATCTGAAGGTGCGTTACATTCATTCCGATGTTGATGCGATCGAGCGGGTGGAGATCCTGCGGGCCCTGCGGGCGGCGGAATTTGATATCTTAGTGGGGATCAATCTGCTCCGGGAAGGGCTCGATCTTCCCGAGGTGTCATTGGTGTGCATCCTTGATGCTGACAAGGAGGGTTTTTTGCGTAATGAGACCAGCTTGATTCAGACGGCGGGGCGGGCGGCCCGGCATGTCCACGGTGAGTGTGTCCTGTTTTGCGACACCGTGACGGACTCGATTCAGTGCCTTCTTGATGTCACCGAATACCGTCGACGGGTCCAAAAGGAATACAACGAGAAGCATGGGATCACCCCGCAGAGCGTGAGGCGAGCGGTTCAGAAGAGCTTGCATGATCGAGAAAGCAGCGTGCGCGCGGGTCAGGAGGTCAACACCACGATGGTGGCGGAGGACGAGATGATCTTTAATGCGGTCGAGGTCATCCGGGAGATGGAGGAAGAGATGCAGAAGGCCTCGGCCAAGCTGGAATTTGAAAAGGCGGCCCACCTCCGCGATCAGATTCGGGAGTTGCAGAAGCGGGCCGGACTCGAGAAGAAGGAGCCCACTCGCGGTGGTGCCAAATCCTATGATCTTGGGCAGAAGCGGGAGGGGTCGCCGTCAGCTTGAAGGAGGTCGAGAAGGCGTTGTCGGGCCCCGAGAATGCCTTTGTAGGCCGCCATCTCGTCGGGCATGGTCTCAAGGGCCCGGATCAGCCCGAGGCGAGCGTCTTCGTTTTTCTTGATCTCCGCAAGTGGACGAATGACCAGCTTGATTCCGAAAAGAATGCCTCCGGAGTTGGGGAGGGCCACGAGCGATTGTTCTTCGAGGCGCCACCACACTTCCTTCAGGGAAACGGAGTGATCGAGGCGCGGGAGATCGAGGGAAGGATGGAGGTTGCGTTCGGGACTGCGGCTGAGCCCCCAATTGCCTCGTTCCCAGGAAATACCCGGCTTGATTTTTTCGAGGAAACCGTTGATTTGTCGTCCGAGGGCTTCGTTGAGTCCGGGGACAGCTTGGTGGATAGCTGTCATGGGGAGCCTCATTTTCTCACCGAGATCCCAGTGGGAGGGAAAGCAAACGCATCCTCCACAGAGTCGGAATATCCCTTCCGCATCAGGCTTCATGAGGAGGAAGTCGGCCTCCCAGAGTTTGCCCAGGGCTCGGCATTTCTCAAAGGGTGGCAGGCCGTCAAAGGAGGGCGGAGAGACGGGAGCGAGCGAAGTGGCCAGGTCGATGACCTCCTCGAGGATCGCCTCTCCTTCGTCGTCGAAGGCGGCATAGCGGGTGGGAGATTCGTTGAGGAGACGGGTCCGTTCGGCGAGGAGTTCGGGCGGGGTGTGCCGGGACTGGAAGAAGGAGGCGATCTTTCCCTTTTGGAAGCGCATCCTGAGATCGAAGTCTCGGTTGGGCAAGTAGGCGGTGAAGTCCAAGGCGGAGAAGGGCTAGTTCTTGGCGTCAGGATATTTCTGATCAAGGCGATCCCAGAATTCCGCCCAGTATTTGTCGTAGTAATCGAGGCCGGCCAGCTTGATGTGATCCAGTTCCTGAACCACCGGGGCTTGATCGGGTCGATAGTTCTTGAGGTGTTCCCGGCCGGCTCGTTTACGCGGAGAAACGAAGCGCCATTCGCCATCGCCCAGAAGATCCTTGCAGAAGTCGGCAAGCATGGGGTCGTAGGACTTGAGTTGTTGTCGGGTTCGGATGTGGTTGTGGTCGTGATCCATGGTGCGGTTGGTGTTGAACCAGCACTGGACCCCTTCGGCGAAATACTCTCCCCGGTTTTTGGCGGCGTAGCATTGCTTGGGGCCACCGAAGACAATTCGGACTTTGTCTTTGCCGCTTACCTTCACTGACGAGTCGACCGGCTTGCCGTTCACGATGATGTCGCCGCCGTCGAGACAGTGAGCCAGAAAGTTGCGGGATTTGTCGGGAAACGAGCGCACGAGGGCCTCGAGCAGGAGGACCGGAGTGTCGCCCTCGACCCGGCGGAAGCGTTGCGCGGCGTATCCGTCGTTCCAGAGCCCCTTGGCTTTGGCGGTTTCAAACGTGCGGGTCCAGCGTGCCTTTAATTCCTCGTCGAATCCGGCACCGTGAATGACATGGCCGAACTCGTGGATGAGGATGCTCTCGTCCTGCATTCCCCCTTCGTATTCCATGACGTCTTCCTCCGCAAAGAGGACGACGTAGCGGCCTTTGACTTTGGTGAGGAAGCCGCGTTGGCGCCAGTTGTAGAAATCAAGTTCCTTGCCGGTTTTGTCTGACTTGAATTCGGGGAGGTCCGAAGTGAGTTCCTGGTGGCCCACGAGCAGGCAAAGGACTTTCTCTTTGCGGATCCGCCCGGCGACATCGGGCCGAAGCAATCCCATTAGCTTGTCGAAGAGATAGGCCGCTTCGAGGTGGGTGGTGTCGCTGACTTTTGCCGAGGTGGCGATGAGGATGTCCTGCACCAGGGTGGTTTTGGCATAGAAGGTCGGATCGAGATCATACTCTTTGGCGACGGCTTCGCTGAGAGGTTTAACTTCGTGGCCGCAAAGCGGAAGAAGTCCGGCGAGAAGAAGAAGGAGGAGCTTCATGGTTGATTTGACGATTTTGGAGGAGGAGGGGATTTCTCGTGCGGTGCTCCGCAGCGAGGGGGGAATGTTCTCACCACCACCATTCATGCCAAGAAGAACTACTTCCAGCTCTTTTGCGACTGAATCCGCCGCCCTGCGTTTCCAACCCGATGAGGGGGCGGTTTTGGGCTGAGTCTTGAGGAGGCTTTGGTTGATCGGACGAGCGGGGCCTTGCGCCAAAAAAAAACCCGCAGCCCCGAAGGACGGCGGATTGAGCGGAAAGGAGCGGAACTCAGCTGGCTTTCCGCACCTTCTTGATGATGCTGGCAACCGTCTCGCTGGGCTGGGCGCCAAAGCCGAGCCATTTATCGGTCTTCTCGAGATCGAGGGTGTAATTTTCTCCATCGGCCATGGGGTCGTAGGTTCCAAGCTGCTCGATGAAGCGGCCGTCCCGGCGTTTGCGGCTGTCGACAGCAACAATCTTGTAGTAAGGGCGATCCTTGGAACCTTGGCGAGTGAGTCGGAGAGATACCATAAATTCGGGTGGTGGGCGCGGAAGTTGGGGGAACTTCCGCGTTTTGCCAAGGTTTTTCTGTGATTTTTTGGGTGGCTTTCAAGGAGCCCGAAAGGCTTACTGCTTGGCCCCGAAATGCTCTTCGAACTTGTGGAGCAGATCGTGGAGGATCTCAACGTTGGCCTCTTCGGTCGATTGCTTGCACTTCATGGCGGCCACAATGACCTGATGGCACAACTGCAATTTTGCGAGGTAGGCTTCTTTGTCGTTGGTGGCTTCCCCGAGCTTTAGGCGTTGGGCCAGGAAGTAATTGAGCACTTTTTCCTGGATGGACTGAGCGTGCGACTCCTTGTTGATGATCCAGCGGGTGAGTTGGTGGGCGTTTTGGGCCGGGTCCTTCGAGAGTTCGATGATGGTTTTGGAGGCTTTTTCGATGGTTTCGAAGTCGGTGTGCATGCTCTTGATGACGGTGTTGTCATCGTAGATTCCACAGGGGATTTGGCAGTGGGCAGAGAGCGTCGCCGGGGTGATCAGGGCAACCGAGAGGAGAGCGAGGAATGTTTTTTTCATGACGGCAGCAGGATACCGGCTACACCGAAGGACGCAAGCGGGGAAGAGCAAGGGATTTGTTCACGCCTCCGATCTTCGGGCGTGGAAAAAACGCCTTGTGGCATCCAAGGTGGCCTGCCGACGCCGGAGGCGGGTGCGGATGGCATCGATGCGGCATTGAACGGGAGTTGCGGTTTGTAGATGCCAAGAGCCGGGCAGGGGCGCTTGCCGTCGTCGACAAACTCACGGAGCCTTTCAATCGCCGAGGCAAGCGAGTCTTTCGCAAGATGACGGGGCCAAGAGTCTTTGGAGTTGTCGGGTTTCTCGGTCCGGGGGTAGCTTGAGCCATGATGGTCGCTTTCGCTTCATTTGGGACCGGCTTGGCGGTCGGTTTGCTCTTCACCGCTTTGAAATTACCGCTCCCTGCCCCGCCGGTTCTGGCGGGGGTCCTCGGGATCTTGGGAATCTGGGCCGGAGGAAAACTCTGGCCGTTGCTCGTCAATACCCTGCAACGCTGAAACTGCCATGCTGCCTCAGGAAATCATTCGACGGAAGAGAGACGGGCTTACCTTGAGTCGGGATGAGATCACCTTATTCACCCGGGGAATTGGGGACGGCTCCATTTCCGAAGGGCAGATCGCAGCCTTTGCGATGGCGGTCTTCTTTCAAGGGATGACGCTTGACGAGCGGGTGGCCCTCACCGAGGGGATGCGGGATTCCGGGGAAACCCTTTCGTGGCCTGAGCTGGACGGCCCGGTAATCGATAAGCATTCGACCGGCGGAGTGGGAGACAACGTTTCCCTGATGCTGGGTCCGCTGGTTGCGGCCTGTGGCGGGTATGTCCCGATGATTTCGGGACGTGGTCTCGGGCACACCGGGGGCACCCTGGACAAGCTCGATAGCATCCCGGGATACCAGACCATACCGTCGAGCCGCCGATTCCGCGAAGTCGTCCGCGATTGCGGGGTGGCCATCATCGGGCAGACCGGCTCGCTCGCTCCGGCTGACCGACGGTTTTACGCCACGCGTGATGTCACCGCGACGGTCGAGTCGATTGACCTGATCACCGCCTCCATCCTTTCCAAGAAGCTGGCGGCCGGGCTGGAGGCCCTGGTGATGGATGTGAAAACCGGGAGCGGGGCCTTCATGAAGGATTACGAGGATGCCCGGGCGCTCGCGCTGAGCATCGTGGGCGTGGCCAATGGAGCGGGAGTGAAAACGAGTGCCCTGATCACCGACATGAACGAATCGCTGTCCGGCACTGCCGGGAATGCCGTCGAGGTCCGTGATGCCGTGCAGTTTCTCAAGGGAGACGGAGATCGGTCTCGATTGGAAACCGTGGTGATGAGCTTATCGGCTGAATTGTTGGTGCTGGGTGGTCTGGCTCGTGATCGGGAACAGGCCAGACGTGATTTGAAAAAGGCACTCGATTCCGGAAAGGCCTTGCAGGTTTTTGCTCGCATGATCGCCGGGCTGGGTGGGCCGAGCGATTTCGTGGAAAAGGTCGACCGTTATCTTCCGCAGGCCAAAGTGGTGAGGGATGTCCTGTGCGAGGAGGATGGTTGGGTTCATCAGATCGAAACACGCGAGTTGGGTTTGGCGGTGGTCGAGTTGGGGGGGGGGCGATCCCGTGCCGAGGATCAGATCGACCACGCCGTCGGACTGACTGATTTGCCCCAGTTAGGCCAGGCGTTGAGCCGGGGCGAACGGCTTTGTGTCGTGCATGCCCAAACCAATGAGGCCGCGGAAGGGGCGGCTCTCCGCGTCAAGGCCGCGGTCTCAATTGCCAAGGCACCCACCGGAGGGCAACCAGTGGTGTATGAGCTGATCGGAGGGGAATAGGAAGAGGCAAGACGGAAGAAGAGTCGAAGGGAGAAACAAAGAAAAAAGACCGCAGGCGAACCTGCGGTCTTTTCACTGAAGGGGGGGAGAATCTTACTCAGTGTAAGCTGGAGCACCATGCTCGGCAACATCGAGACCCTCGGCTTCTTCCTCCTCGCTGACGCGAATTCCGCAGATGGCCTTACCGGCAAGGCAGAGGACAAGCGAGAAAACAAAGGCGAAACCATAGACAGCCACGATTCCGATGATCTGAGACATCAAGCTGAAGGTTCCGGGCTCCTCGGTGGTGAAGAAAACAAGGGAAACGGTCCCCCAGATTCCGCAGACTCCGTGGACCGAAATCGCACCGACCGGGTCATCCATCTTGATCTTGTCGAAGAAGAGGATGGAGAAGACCACGATGACCCCACCGACGGCACCCATGATCACTGAACCCCAAGGACCGACCACGTCCGCACCAGCGGTGATGGAGACAAGACCGGCAAGGAGGCCGTTGAGGGCCATGGAAAGGTCAGGCTTTTTGAGGATGACCATGGAGGTCACGATGGAAGAGATCCCACCAGCGGCAGCGGCAAGAGCAGTGGTGGTGAAGACGAGGCCAAGTGGCCCGGGAGCAGCAGAGAGAACCGAACCTCCATTGAAGCCGAACCATCCGAAGAAAAGTAGGAAGACCCCGATGGCAGCGAGCGGCATGCTGTGACCAAGGATCGGTTTGACTCCATCGGCGGTGTATTTGCCTTTCCGCGGTCCAAGAACCATCACGGCGGCAAGAGCAGCGGCACCGCCGAAGCCGTGCACGACGGTAGATCCTGCAAAGTCCTTGAAAGCCACCCCGTCTTCTCCTCCGAGGGACGATAGGAAACCGCCACCCCAGTGCCAAGACCCAGCGACGGTGTAACCAATGGCCACCAGAATAGTGGAGTAGATCATGAAGAAACCCAGCTTGATGCGCTCGGCAACCGCGCCCGACACGATGGTGGCGGCCGTGGCCGCGAACATGGCCTGGAAAATGAAGTCGCCGTAGCCGGTCATGGCGAGGGCAAGGCCACCATATCCGAAGGTGTCTCCACCGTCAGCGTTCAGGTCTCCGATCGGGCCACCGATGGAGAAGTAACCATTGAAATCTCCGGGGTAGTGGGTATTGAAACCAATTGCAGCGTAGGTGATGAGACCGATGCTGATGATCCAGACATTCTTGAAGAGAATGTTGACTGTATTCTTCTTCTGGGTCAGCCCGGATTCGAGGGTCGCAAAGCCAAGGTGCATGATGAACACCATTGCTGCCGCGATCACCGTCCACAGCATGGAGGTGGTGAAAAAGTCGAACGCGTAGGCCTCGTTACCCTGAGCGTCAATCAGGGCGTCGTAGTCGGCTTTGTTTTCGCTCACTTCTTCGGTTGGCTCCTCCGCGGTGGCCGTGGCGACGTCCTCGGTCGAGGCCGAAGCAGAGTCCGGGTCATCTTGGGCGCTTGCCAGGCCGAAACCGGTAAACAAGGAAACTGCTAAGGTCAGCAGCCATACTGTTGTCGTTTTTTGTGTTAGCTTTAGCATTTTATTCGGAGTTCTTGTTGAACTCCGCCCTCTGAGCATCGGCTGTGCCACTAGTTATGAATACGATTCATGGTAAATATGAGCTTTTCATTTTCGGGTCTCCGTGAGACTTCCGAAGGTGACGCCAACAACGATTTTTCTTGGGGAAGGTCTCGTTTTGACAGGAAGAATGTGACTCCTGCCGCCACAGGAACCGGAGAGGGAGCTGGCGGATTAGCTGGCCTTCCGCAGGGTGACCGGAGGCACCATCGGAACGACGATCTGGGCAACGAGGCAGCGGGATTGTTCCTCAGGGCCGGACGATCGGGACCTGGTTGGAATTTTCAGGGTTTTCTCTCCTTGATGATGAAAGAGGCGGTGCCCACGAGGAAGAGGAGGCCGAGGAAGGCAATCCCTATGGTCCCGGCGTGGAAGGGCTTGTCCTTGATGGCCCAGATGCTGCCAACGGTGGCCATGGTGGTGGCGAAGATCATGAGGGTATTCCAGATGATCCGGGCGGTGCCCTCGGGACGGCGGTCACCGAGAATTTTCTTGGAATTCATCATGAGGAGAAAAGTGAAGTATGCGATGGGAAGGAGGGAACCGCCGATCACCGAGGTGGGAACCGCGAGGGCGGCCTTGGCCTCGTTGCTGGTCCAGATGAAGGGGAAGGCGCAGCCGACAAGGCCGGAGACTGAGCAGCCGAGAAAGTAGGGTTTCTTTTGGGCGAGGGCGGTGGCGGCGTTTTCGAAGGCACTTCCTTTGCTTGCAAAGATTTCCTGGAAGGCCAGACCATTGATGAGCATGAGGATGATGATGGTGGAAAGGGCCATCCCGAGGACGCCGATCCCGAAGATTTTTTGGGCTACCACCTTGCCGGTGAATGGTTCGAGAGTACCGGCGAGTGCTCCCGCATCGCGCTTGACCAGCATGGCTGCGATCATGCGGTCGTTTTCATTGAACTCCGCGATGCTCTTCTCCTGGAAGGCCGCCTTCTCGTCGTCTGATCCTTTGAACTCCGCGAGTGATTTCTCGATGGCTGGGATGGTGAGAAGTCGGGCGTCGCCCAGTCCGAGGTTTTTCTGATCGACTTTGCCATGGAAGGATGTCGCGGCGGCAATGACCACGCAGGAAGTGGCGAGAAAGAAGGGGACGAAGAGGCCGATGGAAAGGTCGGTGATGGAGAGGCCGCGGTGCTTCGGGCCCCACTTTTTCTTGAGCAGGGTGTAGGGCAGAAGAAAAGTCATGTTAATTCCCACCGCTGTCCCGAAGGCCGTAAAAATGACATCCTTCTGGGTGCCGAGGATTTGTTTGGTCCACCAGTCTGGGTTGGACGACTTTTCAATCAGAGGCAGGTAGGCGTCGGCCGGGGTGGTCAGGAGCGAGAAATTGGGAAAGTATCCGCCGATGACTTTGCCCCAGGGTAGGGAACTGGCGAGGCTAACGACTACTGCGATGAAGGAAAGGACAATGATGCCGACCATGACTTTGATGATGCGGTCGAAGAGCTTGGCACCGCCGCCGCCCGCTTGATAGAGGTAGTTCACGTAGAGCCCGGTGCCGAAGAGAACAGCGATGATGATCCATTGGCTGGATTTGAGAAGGCCCTGGTTGGCGGGGTCGATGCTGAGGAGGTTTTGTTGGATCGCGGCGGTGCCGAGGGAAAACTGGGGCATGGTCCACACGATGTTGGCCATCACGGTGGCGACGAGCCAGGACCAGCCGAGGAGTGGGTTGAGGTGCTGGTTGATCAGGCGGAGCGGGCGTTGCTCGGTCGAGAGGGTGACGTAGGCGATGGCGGAGAGCATGATGATGCCGCAGATCATCGCGAGGGGTTGCACCCAGAGGAGACCATGGCCAGAGATCGTGCCGAGATAAAGGGCACCGATGAGCGATCCTCCGCCCAGGGTGATCGCTCCCTGGAGCCAGCCTGGGCCGGAGATTTTGGCATAACCTAGAAATTTGCCGACGGGGCTCTTGTCTTTGACCGCTTCGATCACTTCGAGTTCACGCTGATACTGGTCCTCTTTGCTCATGTGAAGGGGAGTCTCGGGGATCTGACTGGGCGCGAAAAGAAAAAAGGGACAGCGAAAAATGCTCTTGTGAGGAGACGCGGGATTGCGGGATGCGATCTGAAGGGCCACAGTGACCCCGTTGGCGGCAAACGGGTCATCTCAGGCGGTTCGGGGTTTGGCGAAGGACCTTCAGGTTCTCACCAAGCTCCGGCTGAACACTTTTGTGGTGATCACCACCTTTTTTGGCTTTTATCTCGCGACGAAGGAGCTCGGCGGAGTGTCGGGCCGCTGGTGGTTGCTGGTGCATACCTTGGTGGGGACGGCGGCTGCGGCCTTCGGTTCGGCTGCCTTCAATCAGCTTATGGAAATCGAGGACGACGCCCGGATGAAGCGGACTTCGGACCGCCCCTTGCCTTCTCGTCGTCTCAGCGTGATCAGGGCCTTCGCGATCGGCTGGGGGCTGGCGGCTTTCGGGGTCATTCATCTGGCGGTCAAGGTCAATCAGCAGGCCTCCATTCTGGCCGCCATCACCATTGCGGTTTACGTCTTTGTCTACACCCCGATGAAGAAATGGCATTCCACCAACACTCTTGTGGGGGCCATTCCGGGAGCTCTACCGCCCCTGATCGGGTGGGTGGGAGCCGGAGCCGACTGGGCCGCGTGGGGGGGATGGTTCCTCTTCGGTCTCCTCTTTTTCTGGCAATTGCCGCACTTTGTTGCGATCAGCTGGCTCTGCCGGGAGGAATACGAGGAGGCGGGGTATCAAATGTGGTCGAATGGCGATGTTTCAGGCGGGAGAACGGTCCGTCTCTTTGTTGTCTTTTCCATCGCCTTGGTGGCCCTGGTGGTGGTGGGCGGCGCAACCGGCCTTTTCCCTTGGTGGGTGTCGGTCTTTCACGCCCTTTTGGTGCTGGTGCTGATGCGTCCGATCCTGACCTATCGGGCTTCGGGTGAGCGGTCCCCCATGCGAAAGGCCTTTTTTGGCACCCTTCTTTACCTTCCGGTGACGTTGGCGGTTCTTGCCATTGCGTGGAGTTGAGCTAGGTTTCGCGCGACGTGGATGTGAGTCAACTAGAACCCGCCGAGCGGGACCCCAAAAAGCTGAGAGCCACGGCCATCAAGTTGGCCCTTTTTATGGTTTTGAGCGGAATCGTTCTCACTTTCGCTTACGATCGATATCTTGAGGAGACCTCCGCTCCGAGCAATCGTCCGAGCTTTCTCACCAAGATCACCGAGCCCGAGGTGGAATTGCTCACAGCCGACGGCAAACTGCGCAACCTCCAAGATCTGAAAGGGCAGGTCACCTTGGTGATCACCTTGCCCAGCGAGCCGCCGGAAGAGTCCGGTCCTTCACTCGCGGCCTTGCGCAAGGTCATGGAACATTTCCAGGACCGGGAGGAAACGCCTGGGATCTTGGCCTTTGTCCTCGATGGATCCAATACCGAACCTGAAAAGATGAAGGGGGTCCTGGCTGAATATGGCAGCGAACCACAGGTCATGAGGGTCGTGGCCAATGAGGACGGCAAGGCTTCCCTCCGTTCCTTTCTCAAGGCCAAAATGAGATTCAACACCATTCCGACCGAAGAGGACGGGGTCTTTTCCTACGACACGAGGCTGGTCCTGCTCGACCAGCATCTCCACGTGCGGGGGCATCCCGGGGCCTCCCGGGGGTGGGACTTCAAGAAGGTGGCCGACTTCGACCGCGA
>JALQTQ010000071.1 GCA_023263995.1 Akkermansiaceae bacterium
TGCTTTGGATGTGACGATTTTCCCCAGCTCCGGCGCACAACCCGGAGCCGGCTTGACCGGGAATTTGGAGGTCTCACCCCAGGTGACCACGACTTACAGACTCACGGCATCGGACTCGCGCGGGAGTCGGAGCGCCGAGGTGACGGTCGTGGTCGATCCCGGGGTGCCCGAGGCCTTCGATCAGTCGACTAAGACTGTGGAAGGAATGGCCAAGGAAATGATTCTGTCCGCGAATGATCCGAATGGAGGGGATCTCACCTATGTGGTGGTTGATGGGCCGGTCGCCGGTGTCCTTACGGGTGCTCCGCCTCTTCTGACCTACACGCCGAATCTTGGATTCACGGGGTCGGACCGATTTACCTTTCGGGTCAATGATGGCCGCCATGATTCCAATCTCGCCACGGTTTTTATTGAGGTCGATGAGGCACCGGCGGCTCCAACCGGAATCACTCTTTCTTCCTTCACGATTCCTGAGGATGCGGTGGGCAGCACCTGGTTCGCTCATCTCGGGGTGGATGATCCCAACGAAGAGGATTTGCATTCTTTTTTCCTCGTTCCCGGATTGGGGGGAAGTGACAATGATCTTTTTCAAATCAGTGGGGACATCCTTTTCACGGGACCGGAATTTTTGGGAGAAGTCGGGAGGTCCTATGCCATTCGCTTGCGGGTGATGGATAGCGGAGGGCTTTCCCACGAAGAGAGTGTCATTCTGACGGTGGCCGAGCCCGCCGGGAGAGTTGTGATCAATGAGGTGCATTACGACCCCGAAGATGCCAGTGGGCGCTTTGAATTTATCGAGTTATTCAATGTGGGAAATGACGTCGCGGACTTGTCGGGATGGTCCTTTGGTGATGGGGTTGATTTTACTTTTCCGGAAGGGGTGTCATTGGGGGGCGGGGAGTATCTCTTGGTGGCCGAAGATCCGGTCGCCTTGCAGCACCGGTTCGGCGTGACCGCACTGGGACCCTGGAGCGGGCGATTGGCTGGTGATGGTGAGGAGATCGTGCTGCTCGACTCTGCGGGGCAAGTCATGGATTTGGTCGATTATCGATTGGGATTTCCCTGGCCGGTGGGCTCCGGTGGAGAGGGTGGTTCGATGGAGCTGATGAATCCGGGACTCGACAACGGATTGGGGAGTTCCTGGCGGGTGTCGCGTCCTCCCGGTGATTTGCCTGAGGCGACCCTCTTGCCTTTGGCTTCGGCCGGGTGGAGTTGGCGTCCGGGATCGAGTGAGGCTTCGAGTCCCACTTCGGCTTGGCGGCTGGGGGGCTTCGTGGAGGACGCTTCGTGGAATACGAAGGCACAAGCGCCTATTGGATACGGAAGCGTGACCGGGCTGAGCTTGAATACCGAGGTCACCGACATGCGAAACAACTATTCCTGCTTGTTTGCCCGCCACACCTTCATGATTACGCCGGGTGAGATGCCTTCTGCGCTGCAGATTCGGTCGACGTCGGACGATGGTCTGGTGATTTGGATCAACGGCGTGGAAGTGGAGAGGCGGCGCTTCCAGGGGGAGCCTTTGGTGGGAAGTTTCGGAGCAAACCAAGGGGTCGAGGGTTCTTTTGAGTCCGTGACTCTTGACGAAGTGGCGGGATTTTTGGTGGAGGGTGAGAACACCATAGCGGTGCAATTATTCAATGCCTCCTTGAGCAGCAGTGACGTGGGATTTGACCTCGAGATCATTCGTCCGGCTTCGGCGGGAAACCCTCCCCAACCCACCCCGGGAGCGCCGAACAGTGTCTTTTCTGCCAATGCTCCGCCCAACATCCGGCAGGTTCATCACAGCCCGGAAACTCCGCGAGAAACGGACGAGGTCGTCATTACCGCAAAGGTCACCGATCCCGATGGGGTGGCGGAAGTGACCTTGCGCTATCAGGTGGTGGCTCCGGGTCAGTTCATTCCCTCTCGCACACCCCGAACGGTTTCCCAGATCATGGCCGATCCTGAGGGGGAGCCTCCGCTGAATCCGGCCTTTGAGGATCCCGCCAACTGGGTCGAGATCGTCATGGTCGATGACGGCAGCAGGGGTGATTTATGGGCGGGCGATGGCGTTTACGCGGCGACCATTCCCGCGCAGGATCATCGGACTCTGGTGCGCTATCGGATTGAGGTTGAAGATTCCCTTGGTGCCTCGGTGAGGGTGCCCTATGCAGACGACAGGTCGCTCAATTTTGCCTACTTTGTTTACAATGGATTGCCTGATTACGTGGCTACGACGCGGTCGGTGCATCCGGAGGGTGCGGGTCATGTTTGGCCTCGCGAGACTCTTGAAGCCTTCCCGGTTTACCACTGGTTGATCCGCCCGCAGGACATGCGGAGTTTGCAGGCCTACAATGCGAGCGAGCAGTTCACCAACAATGGCAGTGCCACCGAGTTGGCAGCAAGGAGGGCTTGGGACTGGGAGGGAGCGATGGTTTACGATGGAGTCGTGTATGATCACATTCGTTCGCGCCTGCGAGGCGGGAACAGCCGTTATGGTGACTTTGATGGCCGCTTCCCGAACGGTAAAAGGCACTACAAGTTTCGCTTCAATCGGGGTCACTATTTTGCGGCAAAAGACGAGCAAGGGCAGCCTTACGAACGGAAGTGGCGGATCTTTAATGTGAGCCGAATGTTTGGAACGAAAGGCGGGAATTCATGGGGCTTACCCGAGGAGCTGGGAGATCGTCTTTATCATTCCATGGGCGTGCCCACCCAGCGAGCGCACTGGTTTCACTTCCGCGTCATTGATGGAGCGGATGAGGCTCCGAACCAGTATGAGGGGGATTTCTGGGGCATTCAACAAGCACAGGAACGCTACGACGTGCGCTTCCTCGAGTCCCGCGAGATGCCCAAGGGGAACCTTTACAAGTTATCCGACTTCTTTTTTGATGCCGAATCCCAGCGTCGTTACCAATCCCGGGACATGGTCGCGGACGGCTCCGAATTCGATAACATCCGCTTCAACCTTCACGGAGGACAAACAGCGGATTGGCTGAACGTGCATGTCAATTATGATCGCTGGTATTCCTACTCGGCGGTTGGCGAGGCAATCCGGCACTACGACATCTTTCCGGAACCGACCGGGAGGCACCGACTCAAGAATCTGGTTTGGTATTTCGAGCCTACCGGCCCCGATCCGACACGCGGGCGCTGTTGGTTTTTGCCTTACGATTACGACGCCTCGTGGGGCCCTAGTTTCAACAATGGATGGGATCATGCCCGCAATGGACTCTACGGGCATGTCACGGTGGGAGGAATGCCTTACCTTGACAAGCCGGAGATGAAGATTGCCCATCGCAATGTTCTCCGTTCCTTCCGAGATCTCGTCTGGCAGCCGGATCAGGTCGGGAGCCTGCTCGATGACCGGGCCGCGATGATCTTGGAGATATCCCAGGCCGATCAGGACCGTTGGCGATATGCCCCCGTCTCAGCCGGGACGGCCATTGACGACCCTGTTTCTTTCAAGGTGCAGGACATGAAAAACTTTGCCTTCAGTGGCTGGAGTGGTGGGAGCGGACCGGCGGTTGGCGCGGGGGGGCGCGGAGCATTTTTGGATGCCATTGCCGATGGTCCTGATGCCGGGCAACTTCCGGCAACCCCGGAGATCAGCTACCAAGGGAGAGCCGACTTTCCTACGGATGGATTAAAATTTCAGTCGGCGGCATTCTCCGATCCGCAGGGAAGCGCGACCTTTGCCGCAATGGAATGGCGAATTGGCGAGGTCGAAGATCCGACCGCTCCGGCTTGGGCCCCTGACAAAGACTTCCTCCTCGAGAATGACCTCATCTGGGGTAGTGGTGAGTTGACCTCTTTTTCCGAGATGATGTCGGTTCCGGGCGGAGCGCTCAAGGTCGGGCATACTTATCGGGCGCGGGTTCGTCACAAGGACAACACGGGACGGTTCAGTCATTGGTCCGATCCGGTCGAGTTCACCACTGGTGAGCCGGTGATCCTGCCCCGCCTGCAGGCCAATCTCATGATCACGGAAATCATGTATCATCCCGGCAACCCGTCGACTGCCGAACTCGAGGCCGGATTTGAAGAGTCCGATTTCGAGTATCTCGAGCTGCAGAATATCAGTGAAACCCTGACACTTGATCTGAGCGAGGTCCGTTTCACCAAGGGGGTTGATTTTGATTTCGACCAGGGCGCCATTGTCAGCTTGGCACCGGGCGCGGTCGTGCTGGTGGTGCGAAATCTGGCGGCCTTTGAAATGCGATACGGTCGTGGCTTGCCGGTGGCGGGGGAATGGCAGGCGGGACAGAATTTGAGTAACGGAGGGGAGCGCTTGAAGCTCTCCCATGGCTCGGGAACCGCGATTCATGATTTCGAGTATCATGACTTTGCCCCTTGGCCCGTGGAAGCTGACGGTGATGGCCGCTCGCTGGTGCTGATGGATCCGTATTCGTTGTCGGATCCCGGTTTGGCGTCCAGTTGGCAGGCCAGTCCCGATCCCGCCGGAAGCCCGGGAGTGGCCGGAGGCGGATCACCCTTTGAAAAATGGCTGGCGTCCGGAGGCTTCGTTGACCCGCTTGCGGAGTGGAGGTGGTCCGGGTTGTCCAACCTCATGGCCTACGCCCTCGGGGCCGACCTTGCACCCGGCGGGATGGGGTCAGTGCCTCTCGTTTCCGTGGTGGAAATCGACGGAGAACCCTATCCGGTAATTGACTTTCCCCTTCGCGAGGGATTGTCAGGGGTGACGATTGAGGTCCAAGTGAGTGATGATCTTGCGAACTGGACCCCCTTGGCCTCTCCGCGTCAGGTCATCTCCTCGGGTGCGGGAGTCGAGTGGGTCAGGGTCCGGTCGGAGACTTCGATTGGAGAAGGTCCGAGGCAATTTCTCCGGCTGATGGTGACATTAAACCAGTAAAAGGGGCCGCCAAGTCACTTTTGCCAGATCCAGCGGAGGGCGTCGGGGAGCAGTTTGCCGCCGTCCTTGATGCTGTGGTCGCCGTCGGTGGGGACGAATTGGTGATCGTATTTGGCGTAGGCCAGAGCTTTGGCCATTTGTTGGTTGGCGAGCCACCAATTGCCGTGGGCGTTATCGAGGTCATTGCGACCGTCCTGAAGCCAGACTCGGATCGGACGTTTCTTTTCCTTGCGAATCAGGGCGGGGTAGACGTGTCCGCCCCGGATGTTGGTGAAGCTACCGATGTGACTGATGACTTTGCGGAAGAGGTCGGGTCGTTCCCAAGCCACGGTGAAGGCGCAGATGCCGCCGGAACTTGCGCCACAAATGACCCGTTGTTCCGGGTCCTGGGTCAGGGTGTAGGTTTTGGCGATTTCGGGAAGCAACTCGGTTTCGAGCATGCGGGCATAGGAGTCGCTCAGGGAGTCGTATTCCTTGCTCCGGTTGCTGGTGCCGTCCTTTTTTCCGGTGGACCAGTCCTGGCGACCGGCGATCTTGTCGGTGAAGACACCGGGGTTGACGAAGAGGGCGATCGTCACGGGGATCTCCCCCTTGTGAATCAGATTGTCGAGCACGATGGGCGCGCGGGCCTGCCCCTTTTCGTCGACATAGGCATGGCCATCCTGAAAGACCATCACAGCGGCCGCTTGTTCAGCCCGATATTGACTTGGCACATAAAGATAATACTGGCGCAGGGTGCCTTCGAATAGCTTACTCCGTAACTCATGACGGGTGACCTTGCCGACGGGCACGCCGTCCTGTCGTTGAGAATCAGCTGAAAAGCCATCATTGGCGATCGACAGGGCTGGGGAAAGGAAGAGAGCGGCAAGGAAAGAGAAGCGTCTGGTCACTTCTGCGATACCCGGTTGGTCGGCCGAATCTGTCTCATGGGCCCTAAAAAAAGCCACTCCCGGCGGGGGAGTGGCTTGGATGCAAAAGATGGCGGCTGAATCAGCTTTGCGCGGCCGGAGCTTTGTCGCAGGACTCGCAGTCTTTGGCCTTGTTCTCAACCACCTTGTATTTGGTGGTATGGATGGCGGCCTTGATCTTGGTGAGGTTGGTCTTGCTGGGGTCGAAAGTGACCATGACGGTGCCGCTTTGGTGACAGACCTTGTCGACGTTCACCACTCCTTCGGCCTTGCCGAGGACGGTGGTGAGGTGATTGCTGCACGACTGACAGGCGAGACCCTGGACTTTCATCGAGGTTTTGTGGCCGGTCACTTTGAGTCCGTTGGCGGCAACCGCTTTTTCTATGTCAGCCACCGTCAGTTTCTCGGGGTCGTATTTGACCATGACAGTGCCGGATTGATCGCAGGCTCCGCACTCGCTGATGCCAGCGAGGGCACCGAGTTTGACCGTGGTGGTAGCGGCAGCGCCTTCCTTCTCAAGTCCCGTGACAGCGAGCTTGATGGTGGTGCCGCCGCATCCGGCATCACAGGCCTTTCGGCATGCGCTGGCGGGGCATTTGCCGGCTTTGGCTTCCGCTTGGGCGGCCTCTTGCGATTGGGCGAGTCCGCTCAGGGCGATGATGGTGGTGAGGGTGACGATCTTTTTCATATGCCTTAATAATATGCCGCGATGGGCCTTTTATTCCAAATTTTTTATTTTTTTGGGGGAGGAGCGCATTCCGAGAGGAATTCCATGATGCGGGCTTTCGGGCGTCCGATGATGGCCCGATCTTCCCGGACGAGGAGCGGGCGTTGCAGGAGTTGCTTGTGTTTCAGGAGGATCTCCACCACGGCCTTGGGGTGATTCACGAAGGTGTCGGCGTTGAGCCCGAGCTTCTTGAATTTGGAGTCCTTGCGGACCAAGTCCTCGACCGGGTCTTCCAGGACCTCGACAATGTGGGTCAGGGTGGCCTCGTCGGGCGGGGTTTTGATGTAGAGGATGACTTCGTGTTCGACTCCGAGATCCCTGGCGACCGTCAGGGCATTGGTGGAGGAGCCTCAATGGTTGTAGTGGTAGATGGTGGTCATGAGAGGGGTGCGATGGTTGAAAACCTGAAGCGCGTGAGGTGGCGGTAGGTTTGGCCGGGGCGAAGGATGGAAGACGGGAAGTTGGGTTGGTTGGGAGAATCGGGAAAGGCCTGGGTTTCGAGGCAGAGCCCGGTGTGTTTTTCGGCAAGGAAGTTGCCGGTATAGAATTGGAGCCCCGGTTGATTGGTTCGGATGTCGAGGACGCGACCGCTGCCAAGGTCCCTGAGATTGGCGGCGGGGCGGAGGTCCCCGTCGCTTTCCCGGAGGACCCAGCAATGGTCGTAACCATGGCCATGTTTCAGAGCCGGGAAATCATCATCAATCCTCTCGCCAATCACGGTGGGTGAGGTGAAATCGAGCGGGGTCCCGGCGACCGGGGTCATTTTTCCGGTCGGAATGAGCCCGGAGTTGGTGGGCAGATAGGAATCGGCCTGAATCTCCAGTTGGTGGTCGAGAATGGTCCGGGAGGGGTCACCACTGAGATTCCAGTAGATGTGGTTGATGAGGTTGACCGGCGTTGGGGCGTCGGTCGTGGCGGTGGCTTCGAAGACCAGTTCGTCGTCGTCGGTGAGCCAGTAGCAAACCTTGGCGGACAGGGCTCCAGGGTACCCTTGGTCGCTGGCATCGGAGAAAAGGCTGAAGCAGACGCCCTCGGCCCCGGGGCGGATGACCGGTTCTCCCTTCCAGAGGCGACGGTTGAATCCGACGGGGCCACCGTGAAGATGGCAGGGAATTCCTCCAGGTTCGTTGTTGGTGGGAAGCTGGTATTCAACGCCATCCAGGGTGAAACGTCCATGCGCGATACGGTTTCCGAAGCGTCCCACGGTGGCACCAAGGTAGTCGGGATTGTCCAACCACGAGGCAAAGTCCGGTTTGCCGAGAGTGATTTCGGCCGTCTGACCTTCGTGGTCGGGAGTGATGACCGAGGTGACGAGAGCTCCGTATTCGCAGACTCGGACCTGCAGTCCGTGGTGATTACGCAGAGTGAAGAGACGGACGGTCTGCCCGGCGTCGGTGGTTCCGAAAGGGGTCGTTTCCAAAGGTGTTGAGGTGAGAAGTTAGTCGAGAATGACAACCTCCACGCGTCGATTGAGGCGGCGGTTGGCTTCGCTGGTATTGGGAGTTTTGGGTTCGGCGTGGCCGACTCCGCGGTGGGAAAGATGGTCAGTTTTGATCCCCTGGGAGATGAGGAAATCGTAGAGGGACCGGGCGCGCTTGCGGCTCAGTTCGAGGTTAAGATCAGCATTCCCGAGGTCGCAGGTATGGCCCACGATTTCGAAGCGGGCGTGGGGAAAGTCTTCAAGAATCTTGCGGATCTGCTTGAGAACACGGGTTTGCTGGGTGGCGACTTTGGTCGCTCCGAGGTTGTATTGCACCGGGTCGATGGCGGCCTGGCTGCGCTTCAGGTCGTCCAGTTTTTTTTGGGCCATCGTGGCGGTGATCTGGAGGCGCCCGAGTTCGTCCCGCGTCTGCTTGAGATCGTCCTCACGTTTGGCAAGGGTGGCGGTCAGTTCCGCCTTTTCTTTTTCGAGGCGGGCAAGCTCCTCACTCATTTCAGGCTTGCTGGCGGTGGCTCTCAGTTTTTTGATCTCAGCTTCGTTGGACTCGATGACCTTGGTGAGGTCGGCTTTTTCCTTGGCAAGGGTGAGCATGGACGCCTGAAGTTCATCGGTCAGCTGGTGACTGGCCTTCAGGGTAGCCTCGGTGTTTTGGAGTCGGTTGCTGAGCAGGTCCTGTTCTTCCATCAGGGCCGTATTCATTTCTTTGAGTTCAGTAGAGGAGGCCGCGAGCTTGCGAGATTCGGCAAGTTCAGCCTCGAGAAGGTTGCGGGACCCCATCGCCTTGACCAACTCGGCCTTGGCCATCTCAATCGTTTTTTCGAGCTGGGCCTTGTCGGTCTTGAGTTGGTTGTTCTCGCGGGTGAGTTCATCGACCGAGTCCATCGCCGCCTTGTTCTTTTCGAGTTGGGTCCGCATGCCGACGATGTTCTCTTCCACCCGCTTGATATCTGCTTCCAGCTCGGCTTTGCGAGAAGTGAGTGCTTCGTTCTTCTGCGCAAGGGCCGTCGCCTCCCTTTCCCGGTTCTGGAGCTTTTTTTGGAGGTCGTCGCGGGCTCGGATCAGGACGGGGATGTCGAGGGTGCGTTTGACCTCGGCGGCGAGGTGCTCGCGGAGATTGGCGAGTTGTTTCTCGCGCTCCGCCACCAGGGCGGTGAGACGTTCATTTTCGGCCTTCAAGTTGGCGAAAGCGGCGAGGGTCTTCTGGTGTTCCGCCTCGATTTCGGTGAGGCGGGCCAGGCGGGTTTCCTGAGCCACGAGCTTCTGGCGGAGTTCGGCATTTTCCTTTTCGACCGCCTCCAGGCGGAGAGCGAGGGCATCACGGGCCTCTTGCGACTTCTTCAGTTCCGACATGTTCTTTTCGAGCTTGCCCATCAAGGCCTCTTTTTCAGCACGGATAGCCTTCAGGTCGGCTGCGGTCTTGGTGTGGGATTTGCTTTCGGCCGCCAGTTTTTCGGTGAGTTCGGTGTTTTCTTTTTCGAGTTGCTGGAGGCGCAGAACGCGGGCGCGGGCAATCAGGAGTTCCTGGCGTTCCCGGTGCAGTTCGTTGCGCAGGTTCACGAGATCCTGCTCCAAGAGAGCGTGGGAGGTCGGGTTGGGTTCCGCGGGCTTCTGTTGTTCGAGACGTTCCTGCGCTTCCTTGAGCTTCTTTTGGAGCTCGGCGACCTGAGCCGAGTGGTCGGGGGCGTCTTTCTGATTGCGAAGAGCAGCAAAATCGTCCTGCAGTTGGGCATACTCACCAAGGGTTTGTCCGAAGTCGTCCTGCAGCGAGATGACAAGATCGATCAGGCGCTCACGATCACGCCGGACCTTCTCCAATTCGTCCGCTTCCTTCTCTGCAAATGCCACGGATGCGAGCCAAACGAAGAAGAGAGTCAAAAATGTGAATATCTTGCTCATTATTTTGGAGAAAAAAGCTCCCCTCATCGGTAGAATCGGACAAGGGTAATCCCCGGAGCTGCCTAGTTGTCTTGGAAGCGCGGGAATCGTGACATTTAAGAATGCTTAAAAAGATTACATTTTGTGCTTTGTGGGGACTGTCCTTGCTTTCTGCAAAGGTGCCCAATCTTGTCCTCATTTATGCCGACGATCTGGGCTACACCGATCTGGCCTGTCAGGGATCGAAGTTTTACGAAACACCGAATCTTGATCGGCTGGCTCGGGAGGGAATGACCTTCACCCAGGCCTACGCCGGGGCGGCCAATTGTGCGCCGTCGCGGGCCTGTCTCATGACCGGGCAATACACGCCGCGGCACGGGATCTACACCGTCGGGACGTCGGAGCGGGGCAAGGCCAAGCATCGCATGCTCGTTCCGGTGTTAAACAAGACGGTGCTCGATGCCCGATTCGAGACGATGGCCGAGGCTCTCAAGGCGGCCGGATACCGAACTTGTGTGGCGGGCAAGTGGCACCTGAGCGAGGATCCAACGAAAGACGGCTTCGATACCAATTTCGGCGGGACCACCTGGGGGCATCCGAAGTCGTATTTTTCGCCCTACAAGAATCCCTATCTCGAGGACGGGCCGAAGGGCGAGCACTTGCCCGAGAGGCTGGGGCGGGAGGTTTCGAATTGGATCAAGGAGAACCGGGGTCAGCCCTTTTTTGCCTACCTGCCTTTTTATTCGGTGCACACACCGATCCAGGCACCGGCCGAGCTTGCAGCGAAGTATTCCAAGAAGAAGCCGGATGGATCCCACCGGGACCCCAAGTATGCCGCCATGATCGAGTCGATGGATGCGGCGGTGGGACAGATCCTCAAGACTCTCGACGCACTGGATCTGGCGAAGGAGACGGTGGTCATTTTCACCTCCGACAACGGGCCGCACGGGGCGATCTCGCGCGCCGAACCCTTGCGGGGAACCAAGGGGATGTTTTACGAAGGGGGGATTCGCGAGCCCTTTCTGGTGCGTTACCCGGGGGTGATCGCGGCCGGGTCGAAAAGCGAAACTCCGATTGCGCAAATCGACCTCTTCCCGACTTTTCTGGAATTGGCCGGAGTGGGGGTGCCCGATCGGCTTGACGGCGTGAGTCTCTTGCCCGCCTTCAAGGGGGAGGGTTTGGCGGAGCGTGCCCTGTTTTGGCATTTCCCGGCCTACCTGCAGAGTTACAAGGCCGACCCGGATTCGGCCTCGAAGTTTTTCCGGACCACGCCCTGTGGGGTCGTCCGGAAAGGTGATTGGAAGTTAATCCGGTATTTTGAGGACAATGCCGTCGAGCTCTACAACCTCAAGGAGGACCTCTCCGAGCGCAACAACCAGGCCGAGAAGGAGCCGGAAATGACCAAAGCCTTACTGCAAGAACTGGAAGCATGGCAAGTCGCCACCGATGCCCCGATCCCGAAGTCGAGGAATCCGAAGTACGAGGAGTAGGCGACTATCCGGTTTTTCATGGCGTGACCTTTGGTCTTTCTGTTAACCTCACGGGCGATGTCCGACCAATCGACGCCTGATCCTTTGATGCCACCTTCGCCAGGTCTCGGGACTTGGAAGATTCCCACTGAAGTCACAGCGCAGATCGTCTTCGAAGCCATTGGAACGGGATACCGTCATCTCGACTGCGCGGCGGACTACGGGAACGAGCCGTGGGTCGGTCAGGGCGTAGCGAAGGCTTTGGATGCCGGGCTGTGCCGCCGCGAGGACTTGTGGGTGACCGGTAAGCTTTGGAACACCTATCACGAGCGGAAATACGTTCGGGCGGCTTGCGAGCGGACCTTGTCGGATCTCGGCCTGGAGCAGCTCGACCTTTTCCTGATCCATTTCCCGATCGCGCTGGCTTACATACCTTTCGAGGAAAAATACCCGCCGGGATGGACCGGCCATGGAGAGGCCATGGAGCCGGTTTCCGTGCCCTATTCCGAGACTTGGCAGGCCATGGAGGAATTGGTCGAGGCCGGACTAACCAAACGCATTGGCTTTTGTAATGTCGGCACCGCGATGATCCGCGAGGTCCTGTCCTATGCCCGTATCAAGCCAGCCGTCCTGCAGGTGGAGATGCATCCTTTTCTCTGTCAGGAAAATCTGCTCCGTTTTTGTCGGGAGCTCGGCATTGCGGTTACCGCATTTTCTCCCTTTGGTGCCGACTCCTATCTTCCCCTCGGGATGGCAGACGAAAGTGAGCGGGTTTTGGTGCATCCGGTGTTGGAGGAAGTGGCAATGCGGCATGGCAAGTCGACAGCGCAGGTGGCCCTGCGTTGGGCTACGCAGCGCGGCACCGTGCCCATTCCCAAGACCCAGTCTTCGGCGCATTTGAGGGAGAATTTCGAGATTCGAAATTTCGAACTCGCACCCGAGGAAATGGCTGCCATTTCAGAACTGGACCGCCACCAACGCTTCAACGATCCCGCAGTCTTCGGTGAGAAGGCGTTCAAGACGTTCTTCCCGATTTTTGATTGATGGAAGTCGTGCAAGCGCACTCTGCCTTTGACAACGTCGAGCGAAGCCGTCATGGCCCCTAGGCTATTCATGTCAAGCGGCGGATTTTTCGCGGAAAGCCTCGATTGAATGGCGGGTGAAGAAGTTCCGGGTGATGGTGCCGGTGGTCGTTTCCAAGGCAACCGCTTAGGCTCCGTTTTCGCAGAACTCGGCGGGGGGGCGTCGCTCGTCGGGGTGCGGTCTGGCGCAGGCCGGGCAATCGGTCAATTCCAGGTGGGGACAGTCGGAAATCGCGGAATTGATGGTAAACTCCCGGAGACGATGACCGGAGACCTTTTCCCAATCGCAAACCTCCTGCCCCGCGATGGTGAGGCAATGAACCACGGAGTAGTCTTTGCGCCCGAGGAGGCGGAAGGGATTTTCGCAAGGCTGCATCGGGAGATCCCCTGGCGCCCCGACATCATCCGGATGTTTGGGAAGATCATCTCCACTTCGCGCGAAGTGGCTTGGATGGGAGATGCCGGCTTGGACTACACCTACTCCGGGGAAACCAAAAGCCCTTTGCCGTGGACCGACCTAGTTCTGGCCTTGAAAGATGAAGTAGAGAGGGAGACGGGCGAGCCATTCAACTCCTGTCTCTTGAACCTCTATCACGATGGCAGCGAGGGGATGTCATGGCACCGGGACAATGAGTCTTCGATTGTGGCTGACTCGATGATCGCCTGTCTCAGTTTCGGGGCGGCGAGGCCATTTCATTTCAAACATCTCAAGACACGGGAAAGAATCTCCACCGTGCTCGAGCCCGGAAGTCTGCTGACGATGAATGGTGAGATCCAGCGGCATTGGCAACATGCCTTACCCAAGAGCAAGCGGGTGAGTGCGCCGCGGATCAGCCTGACTTTTCGAAAGATGAAAACGCCGGACGGACACCTCGCGTCAGAAAGAATGCCCCTCGGATGAAATGACTAGCAGGGGCCGTGGATCACCAAATCAAAACACAGCCATCTCATCGCGTTCCGAAAAGGTGCTGGCCGGCCTGGGGGTTGAATGGGGTTGGCAGGTTTGGACAGTTCTGGTTTTTCAATTCCTTGGAGGGATGTCCTCGGGAAAAGGCCAGATCCCACCTTGCGGGCTCGTGATTTATTTCTGCCAGCCCAGTTGCGCTGACCGCTTGAATCGGCCTTTCCTTGTCTCAAACGTTCCGCTCCAAATAAAAGGGCGATGGGAGCTTCGCGTGTAAAAAATTCACTCCAAAGCCTGCACCTTGAGCTCACGCAGTGAGAAGAGCCCGCCACCCTCGATCGGTAACCCTCGTGCTCCCG
>JALQTQ010000072.1:0-3520 GCA_023263995.1 Akkermansiaceae bacterium
AAAATGGTAACGGCTCCCATCGGGCGAAAGCGACGAACTGATCGGGTGGGTGCTTTGAGGAACCAGCGGCGTCAGCCCGAAGTAATATTCTTGAATGTTGAGAAGGCCATCGCCATCGGCATCGTCGCCCGGTGCAGAAGATTCGCTGGGGAGGGATTCTACCTGCGCCCAAGCTTGGTAAGGAGTGAGCTTGATGAGTTGAAGCCGGTTGAGGACCCATTGATTGTTGCTGCCGCCGAGGTCGGTGAAGGTCAGATCGAGTTGTTCGTCGAGAACCTCCACGACAAAGGTGCTCTCTCGATACTCACCGGGTTGTGTGGTGACATTCTGCACTTGCAGGACGCTTTCCGCAGCCACCGCCATTTGATCCCGAATCGTGGTGGCGTCTCCCTGCCTCAGCGTCACTTGCCAGAACCCGTTGAGAACGCGGTGACTGAGGGTCAGGACTTGGGTGGAAAAGAGGTAGTCTCGGTTGGCGGCATCGGACGAGCCTTGGTCGGTGAAATCGATTGGTCCACTCCATGAGACTTCCCCTGCCGTTGCTGACGAAAGTCGCAAGGCATCCCCTTCGAGCGGGCTGGCCGGTCCTCCGGCGTCGTAAAGATAGGAATCCGCGAGGAGATCGACGGTCATGGCAACGACCTCATTGGAGGGAGCGGAGTCGGCAGCGGCTCCCTGAGCCACCACGCGGTAGTAGAGGTTGGTGCCGGGGACGGGATTTTCATCCCGGTAGCTTTCGGTATCGGGTGCCGTGGTGTCATAGGGCAACCAAGTCCCGTCCGCCTCGCTTTTGCGTTCGATAAGAAACCCGGTTTCGTCGCTGCTGTTTTCGGTCCAGGTGAGGCGGATGCTCTGGTCTTCGGTGGGGGCGACTGCCAGGTTGGTGGGGGCCGGAGGATTGAGGGAGATCTCGATTTCCAAGGTGTAGAGCTGCGTGCTGTTGGTGCTGTCGCCCGCGACGCGGAGGTAGAGGGTGCCCCCGGTCCCACTGGGGTGGGAAAGGATTTCCTCGGGTTGCCCCGCAGGATGGGCATCGCTTGAGAAGAGAACCGACGATCCGTTGGCGGCAAGAAGGTCGAGTCTGAGATCGTGGACTTTGGTGAAGTCAAAGGGGGTGCCGGTGGTGCAGGACCCGTCACTGTTTTGCGGGCCTTCCACGAAGCCGACGGGAGTTTCCACCGGGATGATTTGGCAGCTCACGAAGGCCCCGGCGGGAATGTTGTCGATGCGAAAGTAGTCGACGTCACCATTGTCATCGATACTCAGGAAATCGCGGTGGAAGGGATTGCCGGGCGATACTTGGAGGGCTGAGGCGTTGGCAGGCGAGTCGTTGTTCCGATCGGAATTTTCTCCTTCGTAAAAATCACCATAGAGACGGTTGAGGGAAAAGATGTCATCAAGCTGGAGACCGCGGAAGAGCCTGGAGATGAAGGGTTCCATCAATTTGGTCTGATTCACCGGACAGACGTGGTTGAGGCCCAGACCGTGTCCGTGTTCGTGCTCCACGACGTTTCTCAGGTTGAGCGAGTCACTGGTGAGGTTGCCGTAGAAGCTCGGGTTGCCGGTGTCGATGATCATGTCGCCGGTCGGTGGCTGGAAGTTGTAGGCCAAGGTGTTGGAGCCCGATTCGCCATCGATGAAGTGTCCCCCGATACGGATGTCGCCTCGTCGGTTGAGGCGTCCGGAAGGCAGGGAGAACTGAGTCAGGTCCGCGCCATCGTCCCTGGGTTCGTAAACGTAGGTGATGCCGGTCAGGCTGGCGATGTTGTCGAAAGCCGCTTGGAAGACGGGGAACCATGGGCGCGTGGTCAGATCGCTGCCACCGTTGCTGACGCGATAGCGGGCATCGAGAAAGGCAATCAGGTCGCTGGGCGAGGTTGGCTCGCCATTGAAGCCAAAGATGCTGGTGCCATCGGGCATGAAGCTCCAAGTGAGGGTGGTGGGCTTTCCCTGTGCCGGTCGTTCGAAGAAGGAGGTGAAGGTGGCGTTGCGTCCCCAGCCGTCGGTGTCGTCGAACTGGGTGGCGGCGGCGATATCGGTGGGAGAGTCGGCCTCCATCTCCTCCACGGCATGGAAGGCGGCGATGACTTTCGAGGAAACTCCGGGTTCCCAGCAGATGGTGGCGGGAACAATGCCCGGATCGAGGCGGCGTTCGGCAAAAGCAGCGAGCCTTTGCTGGAGGGCGGGTGAAAGAGCCGAGAAGTCATCGAAGGGCAATCGTGCAGAAAGCTTGAGGAGCGTCTCACGATGGCGCGAGAGCTCCGGGTGCCGTTCGAGGTGAGCCTGCCAGCGGGTTTTTTCATCGAGGACGCTGCGAGGTCGACGCGAGGCCGGTGGGGACTCACTGCGGGAGCGAACGGTCCCCGTCTGATCCGAGCGGCTTCCCCCGGCGATGAGGGTGACGACCACTGCCGAGACCGGGATCAGAAGATGGAACAGATGGAGAACGCTTCGCATCAAAGGGGCATCTTAATCAACGACCGAGGGAGGGTAAATGATATTTGTCCCTCGATGACGATGCTTGGAGCCGACGGGTCACAATTCCTCGAGCTCCTCTCGAAAGCCCGAGGACAGAATGGGGAACCGGCACCAGGTTTTCGGGTCGAGGTTCTGGTCATCGACATGAAATGATGCGGCGTAGCGCTCGCGTTTCCATTGGTTGCGGCACCACAGGCGGAAGAACTTTGTGGTCCAATCAATGAGCTGTTCTTCGGAAAAGTCGGGGTGGACCGTCCGGATGACCTCGAGGGCGGCCTTGGGGCCCTTTTTGTCGCGAATCGCGGCGCGCTCGAGGGTGTCGAGGACTTGGTAGGGCATGAGATCGTTTTCGTCGGTTTGCTTTTCGTCTTGCGGGCGAAGTTCGGCCGTTGGGTTTTGCACGTTGATGTGGGAGAGGGCTGGAATGGCAGGCGATTCCGGGAGTCCGCTGGTTTCCATGAAGCGAAGCCACTGCCGCAGGTAGTGTTTGTCGATGCCAGCGATCGGGCTGAGGCCACCCGAGGTGTCGCCGTCCATGGTGGCATACCCCACCGCTGCCTCCGATCGATTGGAGGTGGCCAGGAGCAGGGAGTTGCGCAGGTTCGCAAACATCCAGATCCCCGGGGCCCGCACTCTGGCCTGAATGTTTTGGCGCGTGAGGTCGTCCTTTTCCCATGAAAGGGGGCGGTTGATGATGGTTTCGATGGTCTTTTCGTATTTCTCGACGAGTTCATCGACCTCCCATTCGGCGTAGTCGCAGCCCAGGGCAGCGGCCACCGCACGGGCCGCTTCTCGCGTGGTTGGTCCAGAGTTCTTGGTTCCCTGGTAAGCACAGAAAAGAAGGACTTTCATCCAACTGGCTGGGTCGTCGGGCAGGTCGAGATGGGGCAGTCGTTGGCGGACCCCGTCCTCGCCCAGATCGTGAAGGGCGAGGTCGAGCATGATCTTGACCAAGGTCGAGACTGCGGCTGAATCGGCCCCCCCGCTCAGGGAAACCACGAATCCACCCGACCACGACTTACGAAGGTAGTCGAAGTAAGCC
>JALQTQ010000072.1:3530-13589 GCA_023263995.1 Akkermansiaceae bacterium
TCGCGCGGGTGAATTCCTCGTCCTTGGCCATCGGTGCCAGGGGTTCGTGACCATCGTGGCCGGTGACCTTGGGCCAGACGAAGGGAGCCTCGATTTCGGAGAGCCCCTCGACGTCGATTTGTCGACTCACCGTGCGGGCCTGATGAAGGCGGTTGCGTTCGATATCGACCGTCTTGTGCACCACGGTTACTTCTTGGAAGGAGAAGCGGGGTCCTTCCGCAACGATTTGCCCTGCTGAGGCGATCAGTCCGCCGCCATCGTAAATGGCCCGTCCGGCTTCGTTTCCGAGGAGGTTGGCGTAAACGTAGGCAGCTCCGAAGGCGCGTGAGCCTTCCCGGACGAACTGCTCTCGGACCTCCTGCTTGGCGAAGGCGAAGTGAGAGGCTGAAGGGTTCAGGATGAGGTCGACCCCACTTCCGGCGAAGAGGCGTCCGGGCCGATCGGCCACCCAGGCGTCCTCGCAAACCTCGAGCCCGATCCGGATGCCGCCGAGTTTGAAAATGGGGTCCCCAATGGGGAGGCGAAGATCGCCGAAGCGATCCTCCACAATCACCCGTTCAGGCCAGGCATGAAACCATCGAGGTTCGTAGTGGAGGCCATCGCCTGCGAGGTTTTTCTTGGCAACGAGCCCGATGATGGCGCCATCGGCGAGGAGCGCCACGGCGTTGTAAACGGCATTCTTGACCCAGACCGGGAGCCCCACGGCCACCACCATCCCGCTTGTTTTTGGAACAATTTGCGTGAGGCTGGTCCATGCCCTTTCGGCAAGCTCGTGGGAGAGGAACTGGTCCTCGCACCCGTAGCCCGTGATGGCAAGTTCGGGCAGGCAGAGAACAGAAGCATGTGCCTCGCGGGCCTGCGAGATGGCCTCGGTGATACGACGTCTGTTTCCCGCCCAGTCAAGGGGGATCTGGTTGAGGCAGCCTGCCGCGACTCGGATGGTGTCGGCCATGGGCGGAGCATGAACATCGGGTGCGCAAGAGCCAATGGCGAATTTCCACCTGACCAAGAGCGCATGGCGGTGAGGCGGGGATGAGCCAAGTCGCCAGCGAAGGGGCCTACCCGAGGTCGTAGGCATCAAGATCGGCGGTCACAATGACGTCCTCGGGAGTGGGGGTCGCTTTGAGGACCCGGTTGAGGTGGTGAGAGAGGACCCGGGCGTTTGGACCACGCAGGAGAAGCTGGAAGCGAAATTGCGAGTGCGATTTGGTGAGGGGCGAGGGACTGGGGTCGCCGAGGATGATTTCGCCTGGGAGCTTCTCAGCCAGTCTGCGGTGTAGCGTCTGCAAGGTGAATTCGGCCCGGCGTTCGTGGCTTGAACGCGCCAGCAGCAGGGCAAGGTGAGTGAAGGGTGGGTAGCCGAATTGTTCGCGAACGTCGAGTTCCTGGGCCACGAAGCCATCGAAATCGTGATGACGGGCAAACTGAATCGACGGCGAATGCGGGGTCGAAGTCTGGATGATGACCTCGCCCGCCATTTGGCCCCGGCCGGCGCGTCCCGCCACTTGGGTGAGGAGTTGGAAGGTGCGCTCACCCGCCCGAAAGTCGGGGGCATAGAGCGAGAGGTCGGCATTGAGGACCCCAACGAGGGTGACGTTGGGAAAGTCGAGTCCTTTGGCAATCATCTGGGTGCCCAGAAGAATGTTGATCTTCTTGGCCCGGAACTCGCGCAGGGTGTCGCGCAGGGCGTTCTTGCGGCGCGTGGTGTCGGTGTCGAGGCGGGCCACCTTGGCCGACGGAAAGACCTTGCGAAGGATGCCCTCGGCCTTCTCGGTGCCGTATCCTTGAAAGCGGATCGCAGGGTCGTTGCAGTTGGGGCAGAGACGGGGAACGATGGCTTGGTATCCGCAGATGTGGCAGACCAAACGTTCCTCGGCGCGATGGTAGGTGAGCGGGATGGCGCAGTGCTTGCACTCGATGACGTGGCCGCAAGGCGGGCATTGGAGCGAGCGGGCGAAGCCGCGTCGGTTGAGGAAGACGATGACTTGTTCCCCGTCTTCGAGGCGCTTGTCGATCGAAGTCCGAAGAACATCCGAGATGATGGCGTCGCGGCCTTTCTGCTTACGGGCCTCGATGCGCATATCGACCACGCGGGTGAGTGGGAGAGAGGCACCGTCCGCTCTTTCCGTTAGTTTGATCAAGGCGTATTTTCCGAGCTGGGTGTTGCGGTAGGATTCCAGGGACGGGGTCGCCGAGCCGAGGAGAATGGTGCACTTTTCGAGGTGGCCACGAACCACCGCGAGGTCTCGGGCATGATATTTTGGCGGGTTCTCCTGCTTGTAGGCGGGCTCGTGTTCTTCGTCCACGATGATGAGGCCGGGCTTGCGGACCGGCGCAAAAATGGCCGAGCGGGCTCCGATCACGATCCGGGCCTTGCCATCGCGAATGCGGTGCCATTCGTCGAAGCGTTCCCCTTGGGAAAGGTTGGAGTGCAGGACGGCGATTTCTCCGGCCAGATCATGAAAGCGGGCCTTGAAGCGCTGCACCGTCTGAGGAGCGAGGGAGATTTCCGGAACGAGAACAATGACCGACCTGCCCAGACTGAGGGCGGCTCGGGTGGCCTGAAGGTAGACCTCGGTTTTCCCGGACCCGGTGATGCCGTGGAGGAGGATGGGGGAGAGATTTGAATTCTCAGATTTGAGATCTGAGGCTTGAGAAAGCGAGGACTTGATGGTGTCGAGGCAGGCCTGTTGTTCGTCGTTGAGGGTGAGGGGCTGGGTCGGAATAAAGGTCTCGCTTGCGTCGGGGTCGCGGCGGACCTCGAGGTCGATGATTTCGACGAGGCCCTTTTCGGCGAGCGCTTTGAGCGAGGCGGTGGCAGCGGGGCCGCCGAGCTCGGCAATCGGAATCGGTTTCTGTGCCACCTGGAGGACCGTGAGGATTCGGTGCTGCCGCTTCGCTCGTTTGGCGAGGGCGGCGAGGGATTCATCGTCGGGAAGCTGCTTGAGAACCGCGGCGCGACGCGTCTTGGCCGAGGTGTTTTCTCCCCGGATGGCGGCTGGAACGATCGAGCGGATGACCTGTTCGAGCGGGGTGCCGTAATAGGAGGTGATCCACTCGGCGAGTTTCAGGAGAGGGGGTGTGACGAGCGGTTCGGGATCGAGAAGGTCGGTCAGGAAGCGAAGGTTGAAGCCTTCGGGTTGAGAATTTTGGAGACGTAACACGGTACCGGTGGCCGGACGATTGCGGAGGGGAACACGCACCCGGCATCCGGCCCGAACCTGAAGGTGATCCGGAACGGCGTAGTCAAAGACGAGCTCGGACGGGCCGTCGATCAGGACGCTGGCGGAGAGAGGCATCGTCTAGGGATGACTGGTGAGGGTGGAATTGTGAAGGTTCGGCTTTGCGTAAGTGCCGAGGAAAAGCTTTCCGTGAGGTCAGCAACGCCCCGCAGGGTCACGCACTGCCGCGAACCCGTTCGACCTTGGCTCCGAGTTGGAGAAGTTTTTCATCGATCATCTCGTAGCCTCGGTCGATGTGATAAAGGCGGTTGATCTCGGTCGTGCCCTTGGCAGTAAGGCCGGCGAGGACAAGTGCGGCGGAGGCGCGAAGATCAGAGGCCATCACGGGAGCGGCTCCGAGTTGCTTCACCCCGTGGACGATCGCGGTGCCGTTGTCGACCGTGATGTCGGCACCCATGCGGGTGAGTTCGGCGCAGTGCATGAAGCGCTGGGGGAAGATCGTGTCCTCGACCACCGAAATGCCGGGCGTGGTCGCAAACATGGCGGTGAATTGGGCCTGCATGTCAGTCGGGAAGCCAGGATGGGGAGCGGTGGAAATGGAGCATCCGATGGGCGAGTGGCCGGGGCGGATCGTGACTTGGTCGCCCGTTTCATTGAAGTCGACGAAGTGGCCGGCTTCGCGGAGTTTCTCGGTCGCACCGGTCAATTGATCCTGGCGGACGCGATTGAGGGTGACGGCGTCGCGCGCGGCCATAGCGGCGGCCACCATGAAGGTGCCGGCTTCGATGCGATCGGGAATCACGGTGTGGTGGGTGCCGCTGAGTGAAGTGACCCCTTCAATCGTAATCCGGCGGGTGCCGGCTCCTTCGATCCGTGCGCCCATGCTGTTGAGAAAGTGGGCGAGGTCGATCACCTCCGGTTCGCAGGCGGCAGATTCGATGATCGTGGTACCTTCGGCGAGCACGGCGGCCATCATGAGATTATCGGTTCCGAGCACGGTGGGTCCGTGCTTCCCACGGAGGTCCACCTCTTTACCGGTCAGACCATCCTTCGCTTCGATGAGGATATTTCCGCCTTCGTTGTCGATATGGGCACCGATGGCTTGAAGTCCTTTGAGATGAAGATCGATGGGGCGATCACCGATGACGCAACCGCCGGGAATGGATACGCTGGCGCGACCGAGTCGGGCCAAGAGTGGGCCCATCACGCAAATCGAGGCGCGCATTTTGCGCACCAGTTCGTAGGGTGCTTCCGGGTGGATTTTGGCGGCGGTGATCTTGACCGTGCCGGAGTAACGCTCCACCTCGCAGCCCAAGGCGCTCAGAATTTGGAGCATGTAATTGGTGTCCGAGACGTCGGGAACACGCTCGATGACCACCTGCTGGTCAGTCAGGAGGGAGGCCGCGAGAATCGGAAGCGAGGCATTTTTGGAACCGGAAATATTGATTGATCCGGTGAGAAACCTTCCGCCGTGTAAGAGAAGTTTGTCCATGGGAGGGGGTGAGAGGGGAAGGGAGTGGGCTTTTTACCCCTTGCGTGCAAGTGGAAAGCGGGGGATTCCATTGAGATCGCTCGCAAGTCGGAGGTCGGTAAGACCGGCCGCTTCCAGAAGCTCATGCACCTTTTGGCCCTGCCCGTGTCCCACTTCGAGAGCAACCCATCCGCCCGGGCTCAGGAAGTCGGGGCAGGCCTGACAGAAAGGACGGATCAGGTCGAGCCCGTCGTCGCCGCCGAAGAGCGCGAGTTCCGGGTCGTGCAGGACCTCTGGTTCGAGCGAGGCCCGGTCTCTTGCGGGAATGTAGGGGAGATTGGCCACGATCAGATCGAAGGACCCAGAAAGGGAGGCAAAAAGATCGCTTTGGACCAGGGTGGCCGCTACTCCCAGAGACTTCGCATTTTGTTCACAGAGCGCGAGGGCTTCTGTGGATAAGTCGGCCATAGTGAGTTCTTCACAGCTCTCACCCAAGTCCTTGGCGAGGGTCAGGCCAAGCACGCCCGAACCGCAACCAAGATCAAGAAGGCGGGTTGGCTGATTGAGTGGGAGGGTTTCCACGAGGGCGACCAACTCTTCGCTTTCGGGGCGGGGAATGAGGGCTCGAGAGTCACTCTGGAAGGAGTAGTTTCCAAAGTGAATAACTCCATTAAGATGTTGAAGGGGAATGCGTTGACCTCTTTTTTTAAGTTTTTCACGTAAAGAAGACAAATGCGCTTCGTCGAGAGGTTGGTCGAAGCGCAGGTAGAGATCCATGCGCTTTAGACTGAGTTCGTGAGCCACCAGGAGTTCCATGTTGAGACGGGCGTCGGGGACACCCTTTTGAGAGAGAAAAGCGGATCCCTTCTCGAGGACATCGAGGATGGTGGTCATTGTGAATAAGTTGTGAGCAGAGTCTTCTAGCCCAACTCTTCCTCGGCCAGTCGTTGTTCCATCTCGGCTTTTTGGAGATGGTCGGTGAATTCGAAGAGGTCGCCGTTCATGATGCCTTCCATGTTGTGGGAGGTGTGGTTGATGCGGTGGTCGGTGACGCGGGACTGGGGGAAGTTGTAGGTTCGGATTTTTTCGGAGCGGTCTCCGGAGCCGACGAGGGATTTTCGTTGCGCTGAGTAACTCTCCTGAGCTTCCCGTTGGGCTGCTTCGAAGAGCTTGGCACGGAGGATTTGGAGAGCCTTTTCCTTGTTTTGGGTCTGGGAGCGGCCGTCCTGTGATTTGACCTGAATACCGGTGGGGAGGTGGGTGACCTGGACGGCCGAGTCGGTGGTGTTCACGTGTTGGCCGCCGGGGCCGCCGGAGCGGGTGGCCTGGATATGGAGGTCTTCGGGCTTGAGTTGCACGTCGACTTCTTCGGCTTCCGGGAGCACCGCCACGGTCACGGTCGAGGTGTGAATACGGCCTTGGGTTTCGGTGGCGGGGAC
Organism: Akkermansiaceae bacterium; assembly: GCA_023263995.1. Lineage (GTDB taxonomy): Bacteria > Verrucomicrobiota > Verrucomicrobiia > Verrucomicrobiales > Akkermansiaceae > SW10. Next base: position 9,623 of record JALQTQ010000072.1, read on the forward strand.
GCGTTGCACGCGATGGACGCCCGATTCGTATTTGAGGTAGCGGAAGACTTCTTCGCCGGTGACCTTGAGGACCACCTCCTTGAAGCCGCCGACGTCGGAAGGGGAGCTTTCGAGGTGTTCGCATTTCCAGCCGCGTTTTTCGGTGTAGCGCTGGAACATGTGCATGAGTTCGCCGGCGAAGAGCGAGGCCTCATCGCCGCCGGCGCCGGCGCGGATTTCGATGAGGGCATCGCGGTCCTCGGTTTCGTCGCGCGGCAGGAGGGCGTATTGCACCTCCTGGGAGAGTTCCTCGAAGCGTTGGCGAAGAGTGGGGAGTTCTTCGGCGGCCATTGCGGCGAATTCGGGATCGTCGCCTTTGGTCAGTTCCTCGTTTCCTTTGATGTCGCTGGTGACTTGATGGTATTCCTCCCAGAGGGCGAGGAGTTTTTTGAGTCCCCGGTGTTCGCGCATGAATTTGGCGGAATGGGCAGGGTCGTTGAAAAACCCCGGATCCTCCATGAGCTTTTCGATCTCCGAGAGGCGAGCCTTGCGTTTTTCGATGAGAGTGCCGTAGTCCATGCGCGGCGGCGAAGGTCTTGGTTTTTTGTCGATTGGTCAAGGATGGGCTTGTTCGCCCGGGTTTAGGAAGACCTTGATTTGGAAAGGCCGGGATTGTAGCCGTGTCGTCATGGGAAAAGTGGTAAGGTGCCTGCTCGCGACGCTTGGTTTGGCGCTGGGAGTTGAGTGGGAGACGGTCGAGGTCGATGGGGCCAAGTGTGTTCCGCTCTCGCAGGTGGCTGATTTTTATCGCCTGGAGAAGCCGGTGATGGCGGAGGGCGGGGTGACTTTGCGCAATCAGGAAATCACCCTGGTATTCGAAGTTGAATCGCGGAAGGCATCGTTCAACAAGGTGGGGTTCCTGTTGGGAGAAAAGCTGCTGAAAAGCGAGGAAGCCTACCACCTCTCGTTGGAGGATCTCAGTGGGCTTCTGGAACCTGTCCTGCGCCCTCAAAAGGTGCAGGGGCTGGGCAATTTTGACAGGGTCGTTCTCGACCTGGATTTTTCGGAGGGCTTGCCGGAACGGGAGGCATTGATCGAGGCGCTGCGGTCGAATCTGCAGAACAAGGGATTCAAGGTGGTGGTTTTCGGAGACCGGGAGGATGGACGGCTTGATTGGGCCAAGTTCCGGGAAAGGGCGGAAGGGAATTCCACCGTCATGATCCATTTTGCCATTCTGGACGGAGAGCGCATGGATCTTCAGTCGCAAGCCATTGGGGGTTCTCCCAAGCCCGGGCTTTCGTTGGCCACTGGAATCCACTGGAGGATTCTGCAACAATTGAAATGGAACGCCGGGCTTGCAAACCTTGAGGATGGTCGGATTTCGGTGGAGCGAGCTGGAAAACTTCAAGAGATCGACGTGCCCGCCTGTCATCTGGCGATGACGTATGACTTTTCGAGAAAAGTCACGGCGAAGAAGTTTCACCGAACGGTGGCTCAGTCGGTGGCCGAAGCGATCACCTTTGCCAGGAAGGCTGGTCAATGAGGGGCTCCCGCGGGTCACGCTGACGAACAAAAATCCGAATTCCACCGATTTCGGTCTTGCAAGGCGTTGAGGGTGGTTTTATCTCTCCGCCGCGCCAGTCCCATGGTGTAATTGGTAACACAGCTGATTTTGGTTCAGTCATTCAAGGTTCGAGTCCTTGTGGGACTGCCACTTCTCCCCTGAGTTTTTTGGAGAGTGGCTCATGCAGTCGGCTATTTGATGAAGTCGACCCTACTTGATGAAGTCGACCAGATCCTTGCGCATCTTTTCGAGGTCCGGCTGGTTGAGGTAGAACATGTGCCCGGCCTCAAACCAGGTGAATTGAATGGCCTCGCGGCGCTCGGCGGGGATGCCGAAGAGGTGGTCGATGCTGTATTGGATGTTGCCCGGGGGAGTGGCGAGGTCGGTGTGTCCACACATGATAAGGACCTTCAGGTCCGGATTCTCGATCATGGCATTTTCAAGTCGCCCGGCCATATTGACGGAGCGTCGATCGGTTCCCCAATTCCAGGAAAGGCCGGTGAGGATTTTGTAGGGTTGATGTCCTTCCCATTCGAGATCACGACTGAAGTAGTCATTGACGGCGGTCGAAAAGGCCCCGAGGGCCACCGAGTAGGAGGGGTCGTAGGAGGGGAAGTCGGAAGATTCGTCGGTGGCGGGCCAAGCGAGGCGGGCATCGAAGCGGCCGAGGACTTTCTTTTCCTCGCGCAGGAGTTCCTTGCGGAAGCGGGTGGACGAGAGGCGCAGGTTGGTCTCGAGAAAGAGGGAGGCGGGGAGGCCAGTGAAGGAGGACAGCTTTCCGGCGACCGCTTCCTTTTCGTCCGCCGGGAGCGCCGCCCCTTTGAGAAGGGCCTGGTAGTAGGGGCCAAAAGCATAGGCCCGGGCTTCCTTGACGAGCTCGTCGCGGTTGCCCTCTATCTTTTGGTGGTAATGTGAAGTTGCGGTCAGGGCGGGAAGGTAAACGGCATAGGTGAGATCGTCGGCATTGCTTGAGCTCAGGGTGCGGAAGTCGATGAGCGACGACAGGAGCACGATGCCGTTGAGCGACATGCCATAGGTCGACTGGAGATGGCTCGCGAGGCCGGTGGCCCGAATGCCGCCGTAGCTTTCTCCGAGCAGGTACTTGGGCGAGGCCCAGCGGTCGTTCTCGGTGGTCCATCGGCGGATGAAGTCGCCTACGGAGGAAATATCGGCTTGAACGCCATGGAATTCATTGGGGTTGGTTTTGCCCTCGGCTCTCGAATAGCCGGTGGAGACTGGATCGATGAAGACGAGGTCAGCGATGTCGAGGATGGAGAAAGGGTTTTCTTTGACCGTGACGGGAGGGGGGAGCGCCTTGGTGCCGTCGGGCGTGGTGGGCACGATGCGGGGCCCGAGTGCTCCCATGTGCAGCCAGACCGAGGAAGAACCGGGGCCACCATTGAAAGCGAAAACGACGGGCCGCTGGTGCCGGTTGGGCATCCCGATGCGTTCGTAGGAGACGTGGAAGATGGAGGCACGGTCTTCGTCTTTTTCTGACTTGAGATTCAGGGTGGAGGCGGTGACGCGGTAGTCGATTTTTTGGCCGTCGATGGTCACGACATCCTGTTTGGTGGCTTTTTGGGTTTGCGGTTGGTCGTCCTTGGTTTTTTTGGCGCTTTCATCGGCCGGGAGCAGGGTGATGAGGAGGAACGGAAAAAGGAAGAAAGGGAAACGCATGCCGCAAAGATGGCCGAGAACGCCGCCGGCGCAATACGAGAATTGGGGGCGATTGGAAGGTCCCCGAGTCCTTTCGGCTTTCTTGGTCACCCGGATGGATCGCTAGGAGTTTGTCGGACTGGAATCGAGCGAATTTCTGATTTTGACGATCAAGTCGGCTTGGGTGTGCGATGATTTGAGCGGATGTTTTCACTGGAGCGGGCCAGATCGACTTTTGACCCGGTCGAAAATGGGTGAGCCTTCTCAGACCGGCTCATCGGCCCACTCTTCCCGCCAATCAGCCCCCCTTTTTATCCCATCATCGCGATTTTAAGAGTGTGGAGGCGTTTGATGTTGAGGCTCAGGCACACCAAGCCCCATTCGCCACTCACTTTCTCCAGGCCTCGTAAGCTGAACCCTCGAAAGCCCAAGACTGATTTGATGATGCCAAATACCGTTTCCACCGTACTTGCCCGCTTTTTGTAAATGGCTTTGCCTTCTTCGGTCGCCAGTTTGTCACGCATTGCGATCAAGACCGGGTCTTTGAGCTCTCGAACCGGACGTTCGCTTTTGGCGGGTGGTCGGTAGTCGTAGCGTCGCTCGTTATGAGCATCTTCCCGGTGGGCACTGCAATAGACTTCGCAGCCTTCTTCTTCCTGAAGTTGAGAGATGGCTTCGCCGTTGAGGTAACCGGCATCGGCAAGTTGGGCGGTGGGCTTGCCGAGTTCATCAGGGATGCTCCGGTAGGCGGCAAGCAGTTGGTTGCCG
>JALQTQ010000073.1 GCA_023263995.1 Akkermansiaceae bacterium
ATTCTCGGCAGCCCTCAATCGGCCTTTTCCAAACAGCCTCTAAGGACTTTTTATCCGGTTTTTGAGAGAGGACTGTTTTGTTTATGAATGTCGCAAGGCCTTGGTGGGGGGCATCATGATGGTCTCGAGTGTCTCATGAAGGAGCCCGGGAACCGCTTCGAGCTTTTCTCATTCGACCTTGGGACGAAAGAGTGCTTCCAGTTTTTTGAGAAAAGGGTGGTGCTTTTTGGGAGCTGCCTTTTGCCAGGCGCTGAAGTGTTCGGCGAGGGATGATCCTTGTTGGCGCGGAAAGTAAGCGAGGACCTGCCAGTGTTGGGGGTCTTTTTCGAACAGGGGGAGGATCAGGTTGGCGAAGGCTCCGTTGAGGGAGCGCTCGGTTGCGGATTTGCGGAGGGTGGCGCGATGTTTTTGATAAAAAGCGGGCGCGATCGCCGGCGTCAGGGGTTCGCGGCTCTTGATAACCCGGTCGGCGTAGGTGGCGAGGTGGTGACGATAATCCTTGAGGGCTTGAAACGGCGCCTTGTTTTCCCATTGGGTTGTCAAGCGGCGGAGGGCAAAGAGGGAGGCTGTTTCGCAGAGGGTTTCCTCGAGCCACTTGTTTTCGTGATCGACAGGCTGGAAGTCGGCCCGGATGTGCGTGAGCTCGTGAGCGAATTGGTAAATGAGCTGCGCATAATAGTAGTCGCCGCTATCAAGGCGCATCGCGACCTCGCCTCGCGGGGTGCGCTGGAAGAGGACGATGGGGCCTTCGGGGTGCCGTGAGATGAAGACGGGGGGATCCTCACGGGGTGGGTCGGGAAAGGCCGAGATGGCCGCTTGGAAAAGGGCGCGGAGCTCCCACTCCTTCATGTTGAAGTTGGCCGCCTCGATGCGGAGCTGTCCGGCAACGGGAAGGGTCAGAAATAAAGCAAGGAGGGTCTTCATTTTTTGCGGTTGGGCAGGCGTTTTCCTTTCACGCGGGCTGCAATGAGGTCCGAGCAGGAACCTCCCTGGCGGAGACGCTCGCATGTGGCCTCGATGCGCAGGCTTTGGCGGACCGCACGGTATCCCAGGCGGCGGGTCAGGCACTCGGTTTGCAAGTCGAGGTGGGAATCTTCAAACTCTACAACCTTGCCGCAGTCGATGCAGACGAGATGGTTGTGGTTCGGGTGATCAATGAAATTCGGGTCGTAGGTGGTTTGTCCGTCTCCCAACTCGATTTCGTGGATGAGGTCGGCTTCCAAGAGCAGGCTGAGCGTCCGGTAGACGGTGGCGCGGGAGGCCTTGGTCCCTGCGATGCGAAGTCGTTCGAGAAGTTGGTCCGGGGTGAAGTGTTCGTCAGAGGCGAAGATGATTTCGAGAATTTCATCGCGCTGGGGGGTCTGGCGCAGGCCTTTCCTGCGGATGAAATTGTCGAGTCGTTCGCGGATGGCGGCTTCCATGGTCGGGAGATCCTAGGGATTTTAGATTGAATGTTGAAACCTGAAAATCGAGGATGGCGGGGTGAGGTTGTTGTTGGCGATAGCGGCGTTGGGTTTGGCTTCGTGTGGAAGTCCGGAAACCCTGCGGGTGCGCCAGTTTCATTTGCAGGAGACGAATCCGGCGCAAGGTCATCCCTTCATCCGGGCGGAAATGAACAAGCGCTTGCACGGGGCGGTGACGCTGGCCGAGCGGGCAATGCGGCAGGGAAATTTCTACCATGTGCGCTGGCACGGGTTGAGCGGAAGTGATTCGGTGAGCCTGGTCTTTGAATACCGTCAGACCCGAAGCGGGGCGGCGGTCAAAAAGCGGGTGGTGACGCTCGGGGCCACGAGCCGGGGGGAGCATGAGCTTGCGGTGACCGGCCGGGACTATCTTGTGGATGGTCACGTGCAGTCGTGGCGGGTGCGTTTGTATGACGGCAAGACCCTAGTGGCCTCCAAGCAATCCTATCTTTGGGAATGAAGGGAGACCTCTGGGTATCGCGGTATGCCCTCGAGGCCGGGGGGCGCTTGAACTCCCGCACCGATCGTGTCGTCTTGCGGGGCGCTTTGGTTCGTCTGGGGGCGGGTTTCGGGTGCTTACATCCATGGCCGGAATTGGGGGACCCAGCGCTGGAGGAATGCCTCGCTGATCTGGCCGGGGCAAGGAGACATCGGCTGGTGCAGCGCACCGTGGCTTGTCTTGAGGCCGATGCGGCGGCCCGGATTGAAGAGCGGTCCTTGTTTGCGGGTTTGAGCGTGCCCGAGAGTCATGCCACTCTGCCGGAACTCAGTGAGACAGTCTTGATGAAGGCGCTGGAAAGGGGGTTTTCCAGAGTGAAAGTAAAGTCACACATGGCCGGCGAGGAGACCTTGGGCGAAGTCAGGCGTTTGTCAGTGAGATGGCCGCTGGTGCGTTGGCGGATTGATTTCAACGAGGGAGGGAGGGGCGAGGCCATCTTGCGCGAATTGGCCAAGTGGACCGTGGAAGAAAAGCAAGTGATTGATTTTCTGGAGGACCCGGTGCCCTACCATGGGCGAGCTTGGGAGGTGCTGGCCCGAGAGGGTGGCCTGCCGCTGGCGAATGATCGTTGGATGGAATGCGACCGGGGCGAGTCGGCGGTTCTGGTGGTGAAACCAGCCGTCAATGAGTTGATTGACCGGGGTTGCGTGAAAGTCGCGCAACAGGTGGTCACGAGTTATATGGATCACCCGGTCGGACAAGCCTTTGCGGCCTGGGAAGCGGCGCGGGCCGGGGTGAAAACGGTCTGCGGTTTGCAGACTCACGGGCTTTTCAAGCCTGATGCCTTCACCGAAATGCTGGGGGAGGTTGGACCGACCTTTCGGGTGCCGGAGGGGACCGGTCTGGGCTTTGACGACTTGCTGGAGAAACTCCCGTGGAAGAGATTGACCTCATGACAGAGATCGAAAAGTGGACGGCAGACCGGGGGCTTTTCCCGAACCATCATTTTTTCAAAACTTCGGGCAGTAGCGGGGTGGAAAAATGGGTGGCCTTGTCGACGGAGGCACTCGAATGGTCGGCCCGGACGGTGAACCAAGCTCTCGAGATCGGTCGGTCGGACGTGCTGGGCTTGGCCTTGCCGGAGATTCACGTCGGGGGCCATGGGGTGGTGAGGCGGGCCCAACTGGCCAGGGGCCGCCTGGCGCGTTACCAAGGGAAGTGGGATGCGGAGCGTTTTTCGAAGTGGTGTGGGAAGGAAGGAGTGACGGTCTCATCCTTGGTGCCCACCCAGGTCCATGACTTGGTGAAGGCTGGGGTCAGGGGGGGAGATCGCCTGAGGGTGATTGTGGTGGGAGGTGGGGTGTTTGAAGAGGATCTCAAGGAATCGGCAAGGGAGTTGGGCTGGCCGGTGGTCCCGAGTTATGGCATGACCGAGACGGCCTCGCAGGTCGCGACCGGCGATGGACTGCCGTTGCTGCCGGGATGGGAGGCTCGGGTGGTCGAGGGTCGCCTTGCCTTGCAGGGAGGTGGTCTGCTGACGGCGGTTCTTGTCCGAGAGGGCGAGGGATTTGTGGTCCGCGACCCCAAGGTCGACGGCTGGTACCTCACGAATGACCGCGTCAAGCTGAACGGGAGGTCTTTGCAGGTGCTGGGGCGATCCGATCGCTTGGTCAAGATCCTCGGTGAACTGGTCGACCTAGAGGGCGTGGAGCATTTCTGGCAGCAGCGGCTCGGGGCGAGGGCTGCGGTGGTGGCCAAGGATGATGAGCGGCGGGGCATGACCCTGCATTTGTTCCACGAGGGACCGGAAAGAAATCTTGCGAAAGAAAACAATGCCTGCTCGGGTCCGGAACGTCTGACCGGATGGCATGCGATGAAGAAACTACCCCGGTCCGCGCTTGGAAAGGTGGACCGGGCGGCCTTGAAAGACCTCTTGAAAAAGATTCACCAGGAATAAGTTTGCATCCCATCAGGAGATTAGGAACCTTGAAGATCCTGAATGAAAGAGTGCCTTTCACCAACCGCTCCGGAAGAACGACGGCACCGGCGGCGGTTTTTTTTGACCTCCGTTTTGCGATGAAGTTTTCGCATCCCACCCAATGGCAGAAGCCACTTCAGACCAACCAGCTACTCTCAACCTTGTCGATCCTTCCGAGGAGAAAATTGATACCTTATTGACCACCGATCAGCTCGAGAATTTCGGGCTCAAGTCTCCCGGGAAAAAGGGAAAACACTATGTTCTCGACACCAACGTTCTTTTGCACGAGCCGGGTTGCTTGAATCGCTTTCAAGACAATCATCTGTGCATCCCAGCCGACGTGCTTTCCGAACTCGACCGGTTCAAGACTGAGCAGACCGAGCGGGGCAGCAACGCGAGGCGAGTGCACCGGGCCTTGACTCAAATTTTTGGGGCCGAGGGTCAGGTGACCAAAGGGGTCCGGACCGACGGCGGAGGGACCATCCGGCTGGTGATTTACGATCCCAGCCTTTGTGAGCGGAGTAGCAAGGAGCTGCGGCGTTTTCACCGGATTTTCCCGGATCGTGAGCGGGTTGATCATCGCATCCTGGCCTGCACCTTGTTGTTGGCGGAGCATGTCGATCTACCGGTGATCTTGGTCACCAAGGATCTGAACATGCAGCTCAAGGCGAGAGCGGTGGGGATTTCCTGCGAGGATTATCTCAACGATAAGGTCGCTCCGCAAGACTCAGCCAAGCGGGAGATGGCGCGTCTCGCAATGGACCCCAACGAGTTGCAGCGCTTTGCCAGCTCCGGGGAAATCGCTCTCGGGGAGGACCGCTTGGCCGACTTCCACGTCAACCAATACCTCTTGCTGGAGGGGGGCGAAAGGCAAACCATCCCGGCCCGGTTGACCGAGGGTGGTCGCTTGGTGCGTCTGGTCGTGCCTGAGGTCTTGCGAATTCCCGATGGCAATCACTTGAAGCCCTTGAATCTGGGTCAGAAGTGCTTCATTGACGCCTTGCTCAATCCAGACATTTCCTTGGTCACCTGTTTCGGTCAGGCGGGGACCGGCAAGACGCTGGTGGCGATTGCGGCCGGCTTGCATGGGATCTTTGCGCGAGAACACAACGGGCTCACGGTGAGCCGTCCGGTGGTGGCGATGGGCGAGCAAATGGGGTATCTCCCGGGGTCGCTCGAGGAAAAGATGAGGCCCTGGTTGCAGCCGATTTACGATGCCTTGGAGTTGTTGATGAGCCCCCGCAGCAATCAGGGGCCAAAACGGAAACGTCAGAAAGGTGAGGAGGATGGACGTCAGCAGAAGCCCTACGACGATTTGGTCAACCAGGGAGTGATCGAGGTTGAGGCCCTGGCTTACATCCGGGGACGCTCCATTCCCAACCGCTTCTTTATCCTCGATGAGGCCCAGCAACTGACTCCGCAGGAGGCCAAGACTGTGGTCACGCGAATGTCAAAGGGATCGAAGTTGGTGATGGTGGGTGATCCGGACCAGATCGACCATCCCTATGTCGACAGCCGGAGCAATGGATTGGTCTACACCCGCCAGCGGATGCGGGGTCAGCGCTTCGCCGCCCATGTCACCCTGAACCGGGGTGAACGGAGCGATCTCGCCGAGGCGGGGGCTCGTTTGATGTAAGGTTTTACCGTGAGAATCGTTTTGAAGGCATGAGGTTCCTGTTTTTTTTCGCTCCCTTGCTCTTGTTGCTTCAAGGATGCGGATCGAGTGGTGAGAAACCTCCACCGGTCTGGGGCGGGATGATCTCGCGTGAGATCGATGCCCTCGGGATTCAAAACTGGATCATCATCGCCGAGTCCTCCTTCCCAGTTGTTTCGCGCCGGGGGGTGCGGACGGTGGTGGTGGATGCCGAGATTCCAGAGCTCTTGGATTATGTCGTCAATGATCTCGAACGTTCAGAGAAGGTCACTCCTTCCTTCAATACCGCTCGGGAGCTTCCCTTCGTGAGCAACGACCGGGCTCCGGGCATCGAGCAGTTTCGTAAGGATTTGAAAAGCGCTCTCCACGGACACGAAGTACGAGAGTTGGAATACCGCTCGCTCGCCCTGCTGACCCACAGCGAATCCTCCAAGTTTGCCGTTTTGGTCCTGAAGTCCCGCACCGCCCTCCCTTACTCCAGCGTGTTCATCGAGCTGGACAGCGGGTATTGGGACCGCGAGCTCGAGGATGAATTGCGGGGTGAGATCAAAGAGGCGGAGCAAAAAGCCCAGTTGGAACGGGAAAAGGAAAATGAAACGATCGGCGGAGGAAATTGATCGCGAGCGCGAGGAAGCGTGGGTTGGCGATGCGGTGTTGGCGCTCTACGTGAGGGAGTGGCTCCTGAAGACCCGGGGCAAGATTGATGGCGATGCTTTCATCCGTGCGACTTCCAACGACTTCCTGAGACTGGTGGGAAACCCGACTGCCGTGGAGGCGGAGATTGGCCGGGAGTATCGCGAGGGCGGCCTGGACGCCGGCTTTGCCTACGTCGAGAGTCGGCTCATCCCGCTCTTTGAGCAGCGGGAAAAGGTAAGGGCTCGCCAGCAGGTAAGGAGGTAGCGGCGGGCCTTCGCGCGCCGATCAATCAAGCTCTTCTCGGTCGAACTCGAGCTTGCTTCCAGCTTGTAGCGGCTTGCCGGACATCTTCGTCACAAGGAAAAGGTTTCCCTTGTGACCGCGGGGGCGACACGACGAGATCCGATGTGGTTTGTGATTGTGTCATCGTCTGCAAACCGCTAGGGGGATATTTTTCTTAGGTTGATCAATGGAAGCTCTGCTCCAGTGTCCTGTTCTCGTTCTCAACCGGCTGTGGCAGCCGGTGCATACTTGTTCGGTCAGGCGCGCGTTGAAGCTCTTGTGCCTCGGTCACGCTCAAGTGGTGCAGACTGAGGGAGAGGCGCGTTACCAGACCCACGACATGAGATCATGGGTCGAGTATTCGCAGGTGGATGACCCCGGGGCGACTGGCGAAGTCATTCATTCGGTCAAGGTCACCCTGCGGATCCCCAAGATCATCGTCCTTGCTCTTTACGACCGGCTGCCCCGTAAGGAGGTGAAGTTTACCCGGCAGAATGTCTTTTTGCGGGACAAGCACACCTGCCAGTATTGCACCCGAGTCTTTTCCGAGCGAGATCTCAACCTCGACCATGTCCTTCCGCGTGATCGTGGTGGAAAGACCACTTGGGAGAACATTGTGACCTCGTGCATTCCCTGCAATTCCCGCAAGGCCAACCGCTTGCCCGGTGAGGTTGGGATGACCCTTATCGCCGAGCCTCGGGCACCAAAGTGGCGGCCGATGTTTGGCTTGCAGAGGCATGCCAGCGAAAAAGTGTGGCAGGAGTTCATCTCACCCGATCGTCGAAAGGTCAAGATGGGTGCGTAATCGCTGGCCCTCGCCGGGTTCTTTTGCTAAGGATCCTCCGTGAGTTTTCCAAATGAAGCGGGTAACGTCATCCTGTGGTTGCAGGGGACTCTTGGCTTCGTGGGTTTGCTCGTGATGGTGGAACGAATGGTTTTTTTCCAGCATGCCCGAACCCGGGTGGCTGATCTCCTGCTCGGCATCACCAACCATGTCCGGAAGAAGGCCTACGCCGAAGCTCTGCACGAGGCTTCGCGGGCCCGGGGTCCGGAAGCCCGGGTGATCCATTCGGTGTTGATGAGGCATCATTTGGACCGGACGAACCTGCGTGAAATCGCCCAAGAGGCCGGCCAACTCGAAGTGCCTCGGATCGAACGCTACCTTCGCGTTTTGCTGGGGGTCGCCATGCTGGCCCCGATGTTGGGGATGTTCGGCACGGTGCTCGGTCTCATTGAGGTTTTCCTGAAGCTGGGTTCGGCCGACCCAGGGATGGCGCGGACCGCGATGGCAGGCGGAATGTTCCAAAGTCTCGTCACCACGGCGGTCGGGCTGGCCCTCGCCATTCCGTCTTATCTCATTTACCTCTACCTCTACGGTAAGGCGCGCCGTATGCTCCACCGGCTTGAGCGGGCAGGAATCGAGACGGTGAACATCGTCTGCGATAGCCGCGAACACGATCGCATCGTTTCTTTCCGCGACGAGGTCGAACGTTCCCGGGAAACGGCTTCCCGAAAAGGGTCGGGTAAAGGGATGCCGCGACCAGAGTCCGGCGAGTCCTGAAATGAAGCTCACGATGTCACTTCCCGAGCGCCCGGGATGGATCTTCGCCATTCCCGGATTTGATTTCCTGGCCTTGTTGCTGGCCCTCGTAAGCTTGACCGGAGTGGTGGCGCGGGAGGGGTTGGTGGAAGTCAAACTCCCTTCATCCGAATTTCGCGGAGTCCGTCTAGGAGACAAAAATCCGGTGGTGGTGATGTTGAAAAGCACGGCGGGAGAGCCCCGCTTTTTTGTCGGTCAGACCGAGGTTCCGGAGGCCCAATTAGGCGAGGTCATCCTCAAGGAAGCGGCAGAACGGGAGACCCGCGCAGTGGTCATGCAGGTGGACCGTGAGGCCTCGATGGCAGAACGGCAGGCCCTCATTAATATCATTGCCCGCCTGAAGGGACTGCGGATTTTCGATGGATACCGTCGCAGCGGGGAGAGCGAGAAAGGAAACTGAGGAAATGTTTTGGCGTGAGCGCAGAGTTCGTCGAGATCGGGCTGCCGGGATGGTTTTCGACTGGCGCCGAGGCCATGGTTCGACACCCCGCTTGTTCTTCGCAATCGTTGTCTCGGCCTGCTTCTGGGGCGCCGTGCTGGCCTATGTGCAGGTGCGGGAGCCGGCCGATTCCGAACTCGACGAGGATCAGGTGGATCTCACCTTGGTGGATCTCGGAGATGACCGAAACCAGTGGCTGGTGGCCTTGATCGATCGCGAAACGCTGTTTCAGCAAAGGTGGCGGGTGGAGGATCCGACCGCAGCTGAACGGGAGGTGGCTCGCCTGATGGCAGAAAATTCCCCGCGCCAATACCACCCCGTCTTGCGCGGAATCCCCCGGCCCACCGCCACCGTTGCTCTGAGTAATCTCCCGGGGCGGGAGGCGGAGGTGCTCCCACCGCCCGAGCAGGTCGCTTCAGTCTCTCTGGCCCTGCCTCCGGAAAATTGGTGGCTCGAAGTCTCGATGGTGGAAGGACCAGAGGGATTCGAGCCTGTGGCCTTTCCCTTTTCTTGGCCGGCCGATCCCGGCTTGATGAGCGAGGGCGACGTATGGTTTGTCGTCGTAGCGGTCGATGAAGAGGGGATCGTGGTCTCGATCGACGGGAGCCGGGCAAAAGCAGGAGATCCGCGGACCCCGGCCATTTTGGAGGAGATCCGGGCCCGTGGCCTGACCGGATTGTCCGACGGCGAGGAAATCCGTATCTGGAGGTTGCAAGCCCGCGTGGTCAACCGACCGATGTCAAAATGATCGTTTCCTTGTTAGAGCTCCTCATCGGGATCGTTCTCCTTCCTTTTGCTTGGGTTGTTCTCGATTGGTTCCTCGGTGCGCTTGGGCGGGGCCGCGAGCGGAGCCGCCGCCGTCGGGCCTTCCGCAACTGCCATCTCTGCGGCTGGAATTACGGGGAGGAGCCAACGGTGAAGGTGTCCACCTGTCCCCGTTGTTTCGGGCAAAACGAACGAAAGGGGCATCGCAAGCTCGGCTGAATCCCGCCGATCACAGGTCTTGCTTTTCAAAAGAAGTCCCGCTACGCACCCACAAAGCCGCAGGGAAATTATGGAAAATCGACGCGTTGTAGTGACCGGAATCGGGGCCATCAGCCCCTTGGGAAATGATGCTCCCTCCACTTGGGAAAAGATGAAGGCCGGAGAAAGCGGCATCAGTCTCATCGAATCCATGGATACCACCGACTACGCCGTCAAGATTGGCGGTGAGGTGCGCGGATTCGATCCGGCACCCTACTTTGCCAACCCCAAGGACGCTCGTCGCATGGACCGGTATGCCCACCTTTCCATTGCGGCGGCCCAGATGGCTCTGGCCGAGTCCGGCCTGAACCACAGTAACCCCAACCGCGACCGCGTGGGCGTGATGCTGGGAAGCGGAATTGGAGGCTTGGGAACGCTGGAAGCAAATCATACCGCCCTCCTCAATCGCGGCCCGAGCCGGGTGTCCCCCTTCACAATCCCGATGATGATTTCCAACATCGCCAGCGGAGTCTTCTCGATGGAGCACGGTTTCGGAGGGCCCAACATGGCCATCGTGACAGCCTGTGCGACCGCCAATCACAGCATCGGTGAAGCTTGGCGCATGATCAAATTCGGCGATGCCGATGCCTTCGTGGCCGGCGGGTCCGAAGCCGCCATTCTCCCGATGGGCCTGGCCGGCTTCGGCAACATGAAGGCCCTGAGTACCCGCAACGACGACCCAACCGCCGCCTCCCGCCCCTTCGACACCGGACGCGACGGCTTCGTGATGGGCGAGGGGGCCGGAGTGCTGGTGCTCGAGGAACTTGAGCACGCCAAAAAGCGAGGCGCGGACATCCTGGCGGAACTGACCGGCTACGGTCTCAGTGCCGATGCCTATCACCTGACTTCTCCCCACCCCGAGGGCGTCGGTGCAGCCCGCTGTATGGACATGGCCCTGAAACACGCCGGGCTCAATCCGGAAGATGTGCAGTATGTCAATGCCCACGGCACTTCGACTCCGCAAGGCGACATCTGTGAAACCAAGGCGATCAAAAAATCCTTCGGAGCCTGGGCCAAAGATGGCCTCGTGGTCAGTTCTACCAAGTCGATGACCGGTCACCTCCTCGGTGCCGCCGGAGGAGTGGAAATCTTGGCCTGTATCAATGCCATCCGCGACGGGATCATTCCCCCGACCATCAACCTGGAGGATCAGGACCCCGAGTGCGACCTCGACTATTGTCCCAACACCGCGCGCGAATTGAAGGTCACGGCAGCCCTGAGCAATTCTTTCGGGTTCGGCGGACACAATGCCTCGCTCTTGGTGCAGAAATTCTAGTCCACTTTTCGGACCATGTTTTCGATCACCGCCTTTTGTTGCTAGACATAACGAAGAAATTCGTCACGATCTTAGTCGTAATGAACAATGTCGTTACCTTCAGTCGAGCTCTAGCGGATCCCACGCGGTGGCGCATCCTCTCGTTGGTGATGGATGAGGCTCTGTGTGTCTGTGAACTCGCCGATATTCTGGAGATGCCGCAGTCGACCCTCTCGAGCCACGTGCAGGTCATTCGCCGGGCGGGTTTGCTCGAGAGTGAAAAGTGCGAGAAGTGGACTTACTTTCGGATCGAGCGGGGGATCCTGCCCCTGATACGTGAGATCGCCAGGCAATTCGACTCGGCAAACGACCGGGTCTTGAAGGCGGACGCGGATAAGGCGGTCCGTCGTTTGGCCTACCGGGAGGCCAGTTGCTGCCCCGGCCCGCGCAAGTTGATTTCAGCAACGAAACGAAAAACCCACGTATCATGATGACTCTCGCCGAACTCAAAAACCTCCTTTCGGAGAATTCTCAAAAACGATTTCAAGTGGCCCTGCCCGATGGTTCAGCAGTCCCAGTCTCCTTCCACATTACTGAGGTCGGGCGAGTGCAGAAGACTTTTCTCGATTGCGGCGGAACGCTACGCAAGCAGGTGACCTGCCAACTCCAGATCTGGGTGGGCGAGGATCTCGATCATCGCATCGAGACCGGTAAGATGGCAGCCATTTTGAGGAAGGCGGAGCCTTATCTCCCGGATCTGACCGTCCCGGTGGAGGTTGAATACGAGAAGGAGGTCATCTCGCAATATTCCGTCGAGGGCAGCGAGGTCTCGGATGAAGCGGTGGTCCTGCGGTTGGCCCACAAGCACACCGAGTGTCTTGCCCCGGAGTTGTGTGGATTGCCCGCGATCCCTTCAGGTGCCGGGGTGGGGCAATCCGATTGCTGTTCGGGAAACTCCGGTTGTTGTTAGGCACGATGAGCGCGGTTACCCAGAGAATGACCTTCTTGGACCGATACCTCACGGTCTGGATTTTTCTCGCGATGGTTCTAGGAGTGGCTCTGGGGAATTTCGTCCTGACCGAGCCTCAGTCTTTTTTCGAGCCGCTTACCGTGGGTGCAACCAACTTGCTTTTGGCGATCGGGTTGATCCTGATGATGTATCCCCCGCTCGCCAAGGTGAAGTATGGAAAACTTCCGAGAGTCTTCGCCAATGTCCGGGTGCTGGGCTTGTCTTTGCTGCAGAACTGGGTGGTGGGCCCGGTCTTGATGTGGATCCTTGCGGTCACATTTTTGCGGGATCAACCGGACTACATGGTCGGACTCATCCTGGTGGGGCTGGCCCGTTGCATTGCCATGGTCCTGGTGTGGAATGATCTCGCCAGGGGAAGCAGCGAGTATGCTGCCGGGCTGGTGGCCTTGAACAGCATCGCGCAGATTCTCCTCTATGGTGCTTACGCTTGGTTGTTCATCACGGTGCTGCCGACCTGGGTGGGTCTCGACGGGGTGGTGATCGAGGTGGCGATGAGCGATATCTTCGAGAGTGTCCTGATCTACCTCGGGATTCCCTTCGCTGCCGGAGTGCTCAGCCGGGTCCTTCTGGTGCGACTGAAGGGGGAGCGTTGGTACGAGGATTCCTTCATTCCACGGATCTCACCGCTCACGCTGGTGGCCCTGCTCTTCACCATCGTGGTCATGTTCACCTACAAGGGCGATGCCATCGTGACCCTGCCCTTTGATGTCCTGCGCATTGCCCTTCCTTTGCTGATCTATTTTGCGGTCATGTTTTTGGTGAGCTTCGTCATGGCGTCGAAGTTGGGAGCCGACTACCCGCGGACCGCGAGTATCGCCTTCACTTCCTCCGGCAACAATTTCGAGCTGGCCATCGCGGTGGCAATCGCGGTTTTCGGGATTGATTCCGGGGTGGCCTTTGCGGCGGTGGTGGGTCCCTTGGTGGAAGTGCCGGCCTTGATCGGCTTGGTCCATGTTTCCTTTTGGCTGAAAGGCCGCTTGTTCCGTGAAGCCGTTGCCACTCAAAACCCCGATTGAAGAAATGATGCCCCGTCCCCTGATCCTTGTGTTGTGTACCGGCAATTCCTGTCGTTCCCATTTGGCCGAAGCCATCCTGCAGAAGGCCCTGGGGGATGACTTCGAGGTGCGGAGCGCGGGCTCCCGCCCCTCCGGATACGTGCATCCCCTCGCGATCCGGGTGATGGCGGAACAGGGGTTTGATTTGAGCCATCATCGCTCCAAGCACCTCGATGAGTTTCTGGAATGCGAAGTGGAGACCGTGATCACGGTCTGTGGCAAGGCCGACCAAGTCTGTCCTGTTTTCCCGGGCCAGGTGAACCGGCATCATTTTCCATTCGATGACCCGGCCGAGGCCACCGGCAGCGAGGAAGAGCAACTGACGGTCTTTCGTCGGGTCCGCGATGAGATCGCAGCCGTCTTTGGTGCTTATGCGGCTGGACGAAAGGACGCGGTTCATCGATCCTCGTGACTGGTCGGGCAAACGGATGCACTGGCTGGCCCAAGTTCCCTGTGAATAGAAAGAACACTGAAGTGGAGAATGATCCATCGGCTAGCCAGACCCAAGATGCCGAGAAAACAAGAGTTCAAAAAATGTCATGAAAAAATGTCAGGCGAAAAATAATTACGAGTCTCACTCCAAAGCCTGCACCTTGAGCTCACGCAGTGAGAAGAGCCCGCCACCCTCGATCGGTAACCCTCGT